>NZ_JAVDDT010000005.1 GCF_030848495.1 Natronospira bacteriovora | reverse complement strand
ATACTCCCAGCGCCCCGACACCTTCTAACGCCCGCACTCAGCACTCAGCACTCAGCACTCAGCACTCAGCACTCAGCACTCAGCACTCAGCACTCAGCACTCAGCACTTCCCTCCCCCCCCATGGGGCCCCCCATTTGGTGGATTGTTGCTTCCAGGGTTTTAAGTGAAATTGAACCTGCCGAATGAAGGAAAATTTGTTCGTGGCTTTAGGCGGGTTTATCGGAAGATCCAGCGTTTTTCCGTCGCTCCCCATGGCCACGAGTAACGCTTGCGAGATTCGGAGCCCTGGGTTATCCCCCTTTTAGCGCAGGGTTCCGATGCGAAGCCCCCGAGACATACCTCGGGGGCTTTTTTGTGTCATCCCGCCGGTAAGGGGCGCCGTAATTGGGATTCCTTCCGCCCATTGCGCAACTCGACCCGCGCCTTCCGGAAGACGCCGAGATCCCATCGCTACCATCCACCACCCAATCAGGCTCGGCATTGGGAAGGAAAAACCAGCCAGCCATCCCGTGGGGGGCCCCATATGGGCGGTTGCGGCCCATGTGGTGATCTTCGAGACTGCTGGTGTATTCCTCCCTTTTCCAAAAGGGTGGACTCAATGAGAGCGTAAAGGGAGTAGAGCATGAACATGATCAGGGAGAAACGCACTTACCTCACGGTACTGGCGGGTTCGTTGGCACTGGGGCTTTCAGGCTGTCTCAGCTCTTCCAGCGACAGCGATTCGGACACCACGCCGGAACCGGATGTTTTCACCGTCGCCGGTGATCTGAGCGGTCTTGGGCCGGGAAGTCTGACACTCAGCTTCAACGGCGAGGCAATCGTCCTTGACGAAGACGGCAGTTTCACCGTCGCCGACGGCGTTGAGGAAGGGACGGACTTTGAGTTCGAAGTGTCCGAAGCGCCTGCGGATCCTTATCAGGCTTGTGACGTGAGCCCTGCCAGCGGCGTGGTGAACGACGATGTGAACGTCACTGTGACCTGCCTGACACCGGTGAAGGTATCGGGTCGCCTGTCGTTGCCGGACCCGGAAGACACCACCGTCACGTTGCACGCGGGCGATGAAAGTTTTAATGCCAACGCGGATGCGGATGGCGAATTCGTGCTGGAAGCCGACCTGGCCGATGCCTGGGGCTTCCTGCGGGTGGAAACGGCTGAGGGTGAAATCCATTTCCTCTCCGAGATCGGCACCCTGCCCGGCCTGCTGGATAATCGTGACATCCCGGTCGAGGATGACCGCAATCAGCTGGGTGAATCCGTCACCGGTCGCGTGAATCTCAACGCCCTGAATACGGCCATCTCGGGTCAGCTGTCCTGGTTCAACGACCACCAGGCCTTCGTGGAGCATGAAGAGCTGGTGGACGCCGGTCGTCGCCTTCTGTCCCAGGAAGCGGCCAATGTGGGTGGCGCCTTGCGCATGGTGGCGTATGGTGAAATTGACCTGCCCGAGTGGGCGGACAACACCCTGGATGTTGCCGTGATGCTGCCGGAGGCCCTGGAATGGCTTCAGGAAATCCGGGAGGCCGAAGAAGGGGCCTCGTCGAGCATGATCGCGTCGACGGACAAGGTGACAACGAACAAGCAGCTGGATATTCACAGCGAGCCGGGCATGCAGGCTGGTGAGCCCAAGGGCATCAAGAGCGGCAGCGGTGGCCTTGATGACAGCACGGCGTCTGCCATGGGTGAAGCCACGGTGTCGGATGGCGGCTTTACGGCTGTCCCCGAATTTCTGTTCACTTCCGGTGGGCACAGCTGGGGTCGTGGCGTGTACGCCTCCAAGCTGGATTTCCTCGCCTCGGAAGTTTGGATGCGTGAAACCAACGGCTGGACCACCAACGGGATCTATTCCCTTTCCGGGGGCGACCTGGTAATGGATTTCGCCGGATCCGATCCCATACACGTGTCCACCTACGGTTGCGAGGACGAGAACGGCGACATGCAGGTCTGTGAAATGCTGACCTACTATGAGGATGCGCGCATCGAACGCATCATGGATGGCCTGGCGGGCGATCTGGTGCGCCGCTTCGCCACCACTCGCCGCGAGTTCCCTGATGATCCGAACCGGAGCACGGAAACCGGTACCAGCGAGATCTTCGTCAGCCTCATGACTCGTGATGACAACATCGAGCTGGACGTGGACCAGGTGCCTGGCACCCTGGCCATGTCCCTGCCGCCGGAACGGTACTGGGACTCCGAGGCCACCCTCAATCCTCCGCGTCAGGTCTCCGATCTTTTGAGTCTGGCAACCGGCGGTACCGGAAGCATGCAGCTGTACGGTGATGACCTGGTCTGGGACGTGCGCAGTGATGGCCAGCTGGAAATCCGGCCCAGTGGTGCGTCCGAGCGGTTCGAGGGTTGGTTGATCGAGGGCAGCGCCGATGGTGAGGGCGTGATGATCGTGGAAAGCCGTCACGATGAGTCCGCCATGATCACGGCCGATATCGTGATGCGCAAGGACCCGAATCTGTTCATGAACCTGAGCGATATCGAGGGTCAATGGGAACTGTGGAAAGGGCAGGACCTGCACTTCGATTCCGCCTGGATTCTGGATTACAACCGGAGTAACGACCCGGACATTGCCCATCTGGGCAATGTGGTCACTTCGGATACGCCTGAAACATCATGGGCGGTCAACAACCCCTGGTCCATCGCATTCGCTGGCGACGCCGCCAACCCGGTGATCCGCCTGGCAAGCTGCCTCGAGAATACGCCTGACGGTATGCAGCGCCTGCCGATTCCTTTCCTGGATGATCCGAACAACGCCCCGGCGGACTGTGACCTGTTTGTCCGCACGCGGGAATGGCAGATCATTCGTGAGGAAGATGGGCGTCTCTACATGACCGAACAGCAGCGTTGGGTGTTGTTCCCGGATGGAAATGGCGACTGGGGTGAGTGGGAAACCATCCATGACACCATCCGTTACTACGAGTACGTGGGTGACGCCGAGTATTGATCGCCATTGGATGTAAGGAAGGATCGAGCCCCCGGCCACACGGCCGGGGGTTTTTTCATTGTCCCGCCGATCAGGCGGGACCGCTCCCGTAAGGGAGCTCTTGCTTTGTCGTAGCTTCGTGGTTTCGAGATGGATGTGGTGCATCCGAAGACACCACGCTGGCCGGCGTCTGGCTGTCTGTGGAAACCTCTCGCTTGCGCTTCCCTCGGCGCGTAGCGCTGCTACGCACCTCAGTCCAGCGCGGCGCGAGAGGCTCCCACAGCCACCCAGCCACTCGGCCTCCCACCTGATCTGCGGGACTTGGGCCCTTTTCAATCGGCCGTAGCGCTGCTACGCCTTTCAGCCCAGCCCGGCGCGAGAAACCACCTGCACCACCCAGCCATTCGGATTCCCCCCGGGTCTGAGGGCCTGGATCAGGCGGGGCGATGAATCGTGAACCGGAGGGCGGGCCGTGCTGGCTGTTGTGGGAGAGGCTTTAGCCTCGATGGGTGCTTTCGGATGGCAATGATCGAGGCTGAAGCCTCTCCCACAGCAGGTGCCACGGTTCCGTCTAACGCCGTCTTACGATTCACTCGGAAAAGCCGATTACGACTACGACTACGATTACGCTCACGACCGACGCGGCCCACTCAGCACTCAGCACTCAGCACTAAAAACCTACCCTGACATCCCTGGCCGGTTGATGCGGTCCGGGTTGGCGTAGCGTGCCAGGACGAAGGCCAGAACGATGGCGGGTGTGCCGATGCCGGCGGTGATGATGAAGAACCATACCCAGTCCACGGCTTCGGCCAGGACGCCGGTGAAGCCGGCCAGAAACTGCCCCGGCAGGGTCATGAGGGAACTGAACAGGGCGTACTGGGTGGCAGTGTAGGCCGTGTTGGTGAGGCTGGACAGGTAAGCAATGAACACGCCGATGGCCAGGCCACCGGTGATGTTGTCGGCGATGATGGCGATCACCAGGCCATAGGTCTCCGGGCCGATGGTGGCCAGCCAGGCAAAGGTCAGGTTGGTGGCCGGGGCCATGAAAGCGGTGAAGATGAGCATGCGGGTGACGCCGAAGCGGGCTACAAGAACCCCGGCCATGGCGGCGCCGGTGAGGGTCATGGCCAGACCAAAGGCCCCGGTGATGTTGCCGATCTGACTTAGGCTGAAGCCGAGGTCCCGGTAGAAAGGCTGGGCCATGACCCCCATGAAGATATCGCTGATGCGGAAGGTGGCCACGAAAATCAGAATAACCAGGGCCATGGCACCGAAGCGTTTCATGAAATCGGCGAAGGGGCAGATGACCGCGCCGATGAACCAGGCGAGGAAATCCCGCAGTGCCCCCTGGTGGCGGGTGGTGGCGAGATAGTCCGCCACCCGCTGCTCCATGGACAGGGTCATGCGGTCCACCACCACCTCCGGTTCCCGAATGATCAGGGTGGTGCTGATGCCCACGCCCATGAGCAGGGCCATGGCGCCGTAGGCAATGGTCCAGTTGGAAAAGCCGGCAATGTTCAGGGCCCCGGCAATGGCAATCAGCATGGCCACCCGGTAACCGCCCACATAGGTGGCCGCCATGGCCCCCTGGCGTTCCCGCTTCACCGCCTCCACCCGGTAGGCATCGATGGCGATGTCCTGAGTGGCGGAACCGAAGGCGGTCATGATGGCCAGACCGGCCACCAGCCAGAGATTCTCCGTGGGGTCGGTGATGGCCATGCCGAACAAGCCGATGGCAATGGTTACCTGGGCGGCCAGCATCCAGCTGCGCCGGCGCCCGAAGATCCTTGTCAGTACCGGCAGCTCCAGGCGATCCACCACCGGCGCCCACAGCACCTTGATGGAATGGGCCATCCCCACCCAGGACAGAAAACCAATGGCCGCCAGGTCCACCCCCAGATCCCGCAGCCAGGCGGTAAAGGTCGCCCCGACCAGCATCAGCGGCAGGCCGGCCGAGAAGCCGAGGAAGGCCATGCCCACCACCCTGGGATGGCCGTAGACCTTCAAAGCCTGGAAGAGATTGCGTTCGGTGCGGATCTCGTGCTGCTGGGTGTCAGCCATTGAATGTCCTGGGTGCGTGGCTAGTTGCGGGTCAAATCCCGGATGTCGGGATCGTACTCCAGAATCAGCGGGGCGTGGTCGGAGAAGTTTTCCGCCGTGTAGATTTCAGCGTCCTTGATCAATTCAGCCACCGGCGGGGTGACCACATGGTAATCAATGCGCCAGCCCACGTTCTTCTCCCGGGCCCGGCCGCGCTGTGACCACCAGGTGTATTGCTCGTCTTCCTGGTTGACCACACGAAAGCCGTCCACCCAGCCGGCGGGACCGAAGAGTTCATCCAGCCATTCCCGCTCCTCGGGCAGGAAGCCGGAATTCTTGAGATTGCCCTTCCAGTTCTTGATGTCCCTGGTGGTGTGGGCAATGTTCCAGTCGCCGCAGATGATGTACTCGCGCTTGCGCTTGCGCATCTTCTTCAACAGCGGCATGAAGCGATCCATGAAATCGAACTTTACCTGCTGGCGTTCCTCCTTGGCCGAGCCGGACTGCACATAGATGGAGGCCACGGAGAGCTTGCCGAAGGTGGCCTCGATGTAACGCCCCTCGGCGTCCACGTCCTCAAAGCCTTCCCCCAAACCGATCTGCACCTTGTCCGGTTTCTCCCGGCTGTAGATGGCCACACCGGAGTAGCCCTTCTTTTCGGCGTCGTGGAAATAGGCGTGGTAGCCCGGCGGCTGGAAAGGCTCGCCCTCCAACTGATGCACCTGGGCTTTCAGTTCCTGCACACAGACGATGTCGGGCTGGACCCGCTCCATCCAGTCGAAGAATCCCTTGCGGGCGGCGGCGCGGATGCCATTGGCGTTGAAGCTGACGATTTTCATGGGGGTTGATTCTGGGTTGGGTGGAGTCAAAGGGGGGGATGATAACTGGCTGGGCCCTCGGCTGCGAGGGCCAGGAGCAAGGAGCAAGGAAAAACCGGCTAAGGGGGGCTGTTGTGGGAGAGGCTTTAGCCTCGACTGGTGCCATCAGAAGGCACTTTTCGAGGCTAAAGCCTCTCCCACAGCAACCTGCAACTGTTTCGCCTTTTGCTCCTTGCTCCATGCTCCTGCCAGGCCCTCCCCGGCCTGATAAAATGCCCCCCAACCCAAAATCCACCCCAAAACGAACCGAATCCCCCATGTCCGACTACAAATCCGAATTCCTCCAGTTCGCCCATGACCGCGATGTACTGCGTTTCGGCGAATTCACCCTCAAATCCGGGCGGGTGAGCCCCTATTTCTTCAATGCCGGCCTGTTCAACACCGGCGCGGCGCTGCACCAGCTCGGGCAGTTCTACGCCCGGGCCGCGGTGGAATCCGGGATCGATTTCGACATGATCTTCGGCCCGGCCTACAAGGGCATCCCCCTGGCCACCGTCACCGCCGCGGCCCTGGCCGCCGAGCACGGGCGGGACGTGCCCTACTGCTTCAACCGCAAGGAAGCCAAGGCCCACGGCGAGGGCGGCAGCCTGGTGGGCGCGCCGCTGAAGGGCCGGGTACTTATCGTGGACGACGTGATTACTGCCGGCACGGCCATCCGCGAGGCGGTGGACATCATCCGCAGCGCCGGGGCCGCTCCGGTGGGCGTGGTGATCGCCCTGGATCGCCAGGAAACCGGCCCCTCCGGCGAATCGGCCATTCAGCAGGTGGAGGCCGAGTACGGCATGCAGGTGGCCTCCATCGTGACCCTGGATGACCTGATGAAATGGCTGCCGGAGACCGGCGAATGGGCCGCTCATCGGCAATCCGTACAGGCCTATCGGGAACGCTACGGAACCGCCTGAGAAGGCCTGTTGTCACTGCTACACTGGGGGCAGAAATTCCCACCTTTCCCTGTGATGTCAGGAGGCAGGCAACCATGTTTCGACGCAGCACGGCAATCCTAGTCATGGCCTGTCTGGCGGCGCCCGGCGCCGCCCTTGCCCAGCTCTACAGCTGGACGGACGAAGAAGGCAATGTGCATTACGGCGACAGCATTCCGCCGGAGTACCGCGATCAGGAGCAGCGGGTTCTGCGTGACGGCCTGGAAGTGGAGCGCATTGATCGGGCGCTGACCGAGGAAGAACGCGAAGCCATTCGCCGCCAGCAGGAAATGGAAGCGGAGGCCGAGCGGGCCGCCGCCCTGCAGGCGGAGCAGGATCAGCGCCTGCTGCGTTTGTACGGTTCGGTGGAGGAGATCGAGCGCCTGCGGGATGACCGCGTTGCCGGCCTGCAGTCACAGATCCGCCTCACCGCCAATAATCTGGAAGACCTGGAGCGCAATCTGGAGCGCGTCGAAGAGAGCATCGAGCGCTATGACGACCGTGAAGACGATGCCCCCGATCACCTGCTTCGCCGCTACGACGACCTGGCCCGCCAGATCAGCGACCATCAGCGTCACCTGATGGAGCGGGAAGACCAGATGGAACAGGTTCGCGCCCGCTTCAATGCCGAAATCGAACGCTTTACCGAGCTGCAGGAGGAGCGGCAGCGGTAAAAAAACCTTTGGCCGCGAAAAGAAAAAAGTTAGCCACAGATGGACACGGATAAACGCAGATGTGGGGTCGTGTTTGCTTAGAGGCCGTGCCGCTTCGGCACGGCCTTACTGATTGTGGGGATAGAAAAAGCGGATCACGAAATAAACACGAAATGGACACGAGATAAGGCCTGGCAGGACGGGTGCTGACAGCCCGCTGTGGGAGCGGCTTTCAGCCGCGATAACAATCAATCGGTTGGCAAGCCCGTCTGTTGAAACCCCCTGTAGGCGCGGATGAATCCGCGCCTACAGGTGACATTGGGAATTTGGCGTGCCAACCGGGTGATTGTTATCGCGGATAAATCCGCTCCCACGGTGCCAGTAGATGGGCCGTGCTATCCCCAGGCACGACCCCTCCGAAGCAGCACGGCCTTCCACCCAGCACGGCCCCACATCTGCGTCCATCCGTGTTCATCTGTGGCCAATATTCTTTCCGCCTTTATCTCGTCTCCATTTCGTGTCCATTTCGTGGTCCCAAAAACCTACCGCCGTCCGGAATGCCCGAAGCCCCCAGCCCCGCGCTGGCTTTCCTCGAAGTCTTCCACCACGTCGAAGCCGGCCTGGACCACGGGCACGAAGACCATCTGGGCGATGCGTTCGCCGGGTTCGATGGTGAAGGTAGTCTGCCCCCGGTTCCACACCGAGACAAAGACCTGGCCCTGGTAGTCGGAGTCGATCAGCCCGGTCAGGTTGCCGAGCACGATGCCGTGCTTGTGGCCCAGGCCCGAGCGGGGCAGCAGCACCGCGGCGAGATCGGCATCACCAATGTGAATCGCAAAGCCCGAGGGAATCAGCTCGGTCTGCCCGGGCTTGAGCTCGATGGGCCCGTCAATGCAGGCCCGCACATCCATGCCGGCCGAGCCTTCGGTGGCGTAGTGGGGCAGCTCGAATTCACTGCCCAGGCGCTTGTCGAGGATTTTCAACTGAATTCTGTGCATGGGTTCTCCGGGGAAAGCATTTAGCCGCGAAATGGACGCAAGATGAACGCGAAATATAAAGACAAAAAAATTTTTAGCCACAGATGAACACGGATGGACGCAGATGTGGGCCGTGCTTAGTGGGCCGCCGTGCCGCTTCGGTGGGGCCTTGCTTACTGATGGCTGAAATCAATTGGACCACGAAATGGACACAATATGGACGCAATATTAAAGGCTGGCGTGGCGGGTGCTGACGGCCCCCTGTGGGAGCGGCTTTCAGCCGCGATCAAGCCTTCTACGGCCAATTAACCATCGGTGACACGCGGCCTTTATCGAAGCCGACACAATCTCCCGCTCCGTATTCTCCGTGGATCCTCTGTGTTCCCTGTGTAAAAACAGACCGGCTCGGCTTCGGCACCTCACTTTCAGGGAACAGCCGGCGTGCCAGCCGAAAAATTGTAATCGCGGCTGAAAGCCGCTCCCACAGGGGCGCGGTCAGCACCCGCCCTGCCAGGCCTTATCTCGTGTCCATTTCGTGTTCATTTTGTGGTCAATATTCTTTCAAGCCATCTTCAGGCACGGCCCCTCCGGATCAGCACGGCGGCTCACCCAGCACGGCCCCACATCTGCGTTCATCCGTGTCCATCTGTGGCTAATAATCTTTTCAGGTTTTATCTCGTGTGCATTTCGTGGTCACGCTATTGAATCCTGTCGGCAATCACCGCCAGCAGTTTGCCGGCCAGTTCGCGTTTGCTGCCGGCGCCGAGGGGGGTGCTGCCTTTGGCATCGAGCAGGAGCAGTTCATTGTCGTCACGATCGAAGCCGCGATCGGCGCCGACCTGGTTGGCGGCGATGAGATCGAGCTGCTTCTTCTCGAGCTTCTTGCGGGCGTTGGCTTCCACGTCGTTGGTTTCGGCGGCGAAGCCCACGGTGAAGGGGCGGTCCTTTTTCATGGCTGCCACGCCGGCGAGGATGTCGGGGTTTTCCACCAGCTTCATGCCGGCCAGCTCATCGCCGCTGTCCTTCTTCAGTTTGCGCTCGGCGGTTTCGGCCGGGCGGTAGTCGGCCACGGCGGCGGCGGCGATGAAGACATCGGCGTTGGGGGCCAGCGTCATGACCGCTTCCTGCATCTGGCGGGCGGATTCCACGTCTACCCGCTCCACGCCGGGCGGGGTGGACAGACTCACCGGGCCACTCACCAGCAGCACCTTGGCCCCGGCGCGCGCGGCGGCCTCGGCAATGGCGAAGCCCATGCGCCCGGAAGAGCGGTTGCTGAGATAGCGCACCGGGTCCACTGCCTCGCGGGTGGGGCCGGCGGTGATGAGCACGGTCTTGCCGGCCAGCAGTCCCGGGCCGCCCCGGTCCAGCTCGGCAGCAATCTCGGTCGGTTCCACCAGCCGGCCGGTGCCGGATTCGTTCTCGGCCATGGCTCCGTCGGCCGGGCCGATGAAGGCCACACCACGCTCGCGCAGGGTGTTCACATTGGCCTGGGTGGCGGGGTGTCGCCACATCACCGGGTTCATGGCCGGGCAGAGGGTGATGGGGGCTTCCGTGGCGAGACAGATGGTGCTCAGCAGGTCATCGGCGCGCCCCTGGGTGAGGCGGGCGATGCAGTCGGCGGTGGCCGGGGCAATGACGATCCGGTCGGCCCAGCGGGCCAGCTCGATATGGCCCATGGTCATTTCCGCGTCCCGGTCCCAGAGGTGGGTACGCACCGGCCGATGGCTGACCGCCTCGAAGGTCAGGGGCGTGACAAAGGCCTGGGCCCCCTCGCTCATCACCACCTGCACGGTGGCGCCACGCTCACGCAGGCGCCGCACCAGATCGGGCGCCTTGTAGGCCGCGATCCCGCCGGTGACGCCGAGGAGTATGTTCTTGCCGTCCAGATGGGCCATGCCGTTTCCCGGTGTATTGATGTCTGGGACGAATTGTAGCCGCCGGGGGTGGGGGAACGCACCTGTCCCTAAAAAATCGTTGTCGTTGTCGTTGTCGTTGTCGTTGTCGTAATCGTAGTCGTAATCGGCTTTTCCGAGTGAATTGTGAATGGAAGTTCTGAGTTCTGAGTTCTGAGTGCTGAGTGCTGAGTGCTGAGTGCTGAGTGGCGGCGGTAGAGGGTGTCGGGGCGCTGGCGGTGCTGCGGCTTCGAAGGTGAGGTGTGAGGCGTAAGGCGTAAGGCGAAAACCCGAAGCCTTGCGGCTTCCGCGCTTTGCGCGTGTCAGGCCGGCCTGCGGCCGGCCGTTGGGCGCCAAAGGCGCCCCGCCTTTCACCTCACTCCTCACGCCTCACACCTCACGTTCGGAGTCGGCAAACGGGCGGTGGCACCAGCGCGGATAAGGGCACCGGTCGAGCGTTTATCGAGGCTAAAGCCTCTCCCACAGGCACGGCTCCGATCAGCGCCGACTTCCGATTCACGTTTTACGTTCACTCGGAAAAGCCGATTACGATTACGACTACGATTACGATTACGACCGGCACTGCCTACTCAGCACTCAGCACTCAGCACTCAGCACTCAGCACTCAGCACTCCTATTCCCCGCTTTCCTGCATCAACGGCAGGGGCACATGCAGACAGGCGCAGATCACTCGAAGCAACTCCGCTTCGGCGGCGACGGTTTCGCCGGCGTGCTGGACGACGGTGACCAGGGCGCGGGTGAGCAGGCCCTTGTCGCGCATGCGCAGCTTATCCAGGGTATCCAGAGCCGCGTCCAGGCGCTCGTGCCAGTTCTCGCGCAGGGCATGGGTTTCGCTGGGGGACAGGTTGAGGACTTTCATGCCGGCGCTCATGGCGGCCACGGCCTGCTCGCTGTCGGGGTGGCCGTGGTGGGCGAGGATGCGCAGGAGATCGTTGACTGCGGGTACCGCGTCACGGATCTGCTTGCGGCCGGAGGGCCGGGCCCGTTCCGGTTCGCGGGCATCCTCAATGTGTTTCTTCAGCAGGCGGCCGAGGGCGTATTCGAAGGCACTGACCTGGCCATCGGCGTGGATCAGGGCCTCACTCAGGGCGAGCAGCTGGTCCAGATCCCGGGCCGGGCGGTTGCGGATGGCGGGCCAGCACATCTCGAACAGGGGCAGGCGCTGTTCGGGGCCGAGATCCCTGCCGGCTTCCAGCAGGGTGCGGACCTGGCGCTCGCTTTCCGAGCCCAAATGCTCGGCGATCAGCTGCAGCTGGCGCTGGCGGATCGACTCGTCCTCGGAAAGCAGCAGGCCGCAGATGACTTCCATGGCCCATTCATTGGAGTGGGCGGCCCGTTCCAGCGGACGCGGGATGGCGGAGGCCAGCAGAACGGCGGCCAGGATCTGGCCGAGGCCGGGCTGGCCGATGCGCTCGATCAGATTATCCGGATCCAGCAGCCGGCCGGCGGCGCCCCGCGGACGATCCCGTTTTTCCTCTTCCTCGGCCATTTCCCGTTCGGCGTTCTTCGCCTGGCGGTGGCGCTCCATCTCCTCGCGCACTTCCCGCAGCTGTTCCGGGCGAAAGCTGGGGTCCACTGCCTGGATGCGCTCAATGATGGGCGGATGGGTGGACAGCATCTGACTGGCGAAGTTGCTGGCAAACAGCATGTGGCCGACTTCCTCGGTATCCGCCTTCAGGTAGGAGCCGGAGGTGGAGGCGGCGATCTTCTTCAGCGCCCCGCCAATGCCTTCGGGATGGCGGGTGAACTGCACCGCCGAGGCATCGGCCAGGTATTCCCGCTGGCGGGAGACGGCGGCCTTGATCCAGCGGCCGAAGAATACCCCCACATAGCCGATCAGCATGATGGCAAGCCCGAGAATCACGATGCCCCCGGCATTGCGGTTTCGCGCCCCGCGCGCCGAGTGCATGAGGATGCGCCCCACAATGGTCAGGGCCAGGATGCCGAAGAGGATGCCAATGAGGCGGATGTTGAGGCGCATGTCGCCATTGAGGATATGGGCGAACTCATGGGCCACCACGCCCTGCAGCTCGTCCCGGTTGAGGGTCTCCAGGGTGCCTCGGGTGACCGCCACGGCGGCGTCCGAAGTGGAGTAACCGGCGGCGAAGGCATTGATGCCCATCTCCTCTTCCAGCACGAAGATATGGGGCACCGGCACGCCGGAGGCAATGGCCATTTCCTCCACCACATTGCGCAGGCGTCGCTTGAGCGGATCGCGGGTGTCCGGCTCCACCAGGGTGCCCCCCAGTTCCCGCGCCACCACACTGCCACCGGCCCGCAGCTTCATGCTGCGCACCAGGCTGGCCATGCCGATCAGGGCACCGGTGAGGAAAGACACCGTGGCAATGACCCCGACATTGGCCATGAAGAAATCCGCCGACCAGAAATCCGGCTGCTGCAGATGCCCATCGGTGCTGCCGTAAGTGACCAGGCCGAGCACCAATACATTGATCGCCACAATGATGGCCAGCACAGCCAGGGTAAACAGCACCACCAGCTTGCGGGTCTGGTTACGGGCCTTGTCCTGATGTTCAAAGAAGTTCATGGCAGGGTTCCTGGTGAAAACATTGGGCCGCTAAATGGACGCTAAATGAAAAAAACGAAAATCTATTTTGAGCCACAGATGGACACAGATAAACGCAGATGTGGGCCGTGCCGGGTGAGCCGCCGTGCGGCTTCGGTTGGGCCGTGCTTACTGTGGGCTGAAAGAATTGGACCACGAAATGGACACAAAATGGACACGAGATGAAAGTGTTGAAAACATTTGGCCGCGAAATGGACGCAAAATTGAAGGCTGGCACGGCGGGTGCTGATAGCCCGCTGTGGGAGCGGCTTTCAGCCGCGATCGAGCCTTCTAACGCCAACCCGCCTGCAGCGACACGCGGGCTTCATCGGAGCCCCCACAAACATCCCGCTCCGCGTTCTCCGTGGATCCTCTGTGTTCTCTGTGCCACCACCCCCCGGCGTGGTCCCCGCACCGAACCATCAGCAAACAGCCGGCGTGCCAACCGAGGGATTGAAATCGCGGCAGGAATGCCGCTCCCACAGGGGGGGGCGGTCAGCACCCGCCTTGCCAGGCCTTATCTCGTGTCTATTTCGTGTTCATTTCGTGGTCAATATCTTCCAAGCCATCCGCAGGCACGGCCCCTCCGAAGCCGCACGGCGGCTCACCCGGCACGGCCCACATCTGCGTTTATCTGTGTCCATCTGTGGCCAATAATCTTTTGTCTTTTAATTTCGCGTCCATCTTGCGTCCATTTCGCGGCGCTTTTTTCCGGACTTAACTGAAATTCACCTTCACCGCTTCGCGCTTGGCCGGGTCTTCGATGTCGAGCAGTTCGGCGTACTTGAAGTTGAACATGCCGGCGACAATGTTGTTGGGGAAGGCTTCGCGCTTGTTGTTGTACTGCATGACAGCGTCGTTGAAATGCTGGCGGGCATAGGCCACCCGGTTTTCGGTGCTGACCAGTTCCTCGGAGAGTTGCTTCATGTTCTCGTTGGCTTTCAGGTCCGGGTAGTTTTCGGACAGGGCGAACAGGCGGCCCAAGGCACCGGACAGGCCCTGCTCGGCCTGGCCCAGCTGCTTCATGGCATTGGGATCGGTGGGGTCGGCCTTGGCCTGCTTGAGCTTTTCCACCGCCTGGGTGCGTGCCCTGGTCACCGCTTCCAGGGTTTCCCGTTCATGCTTCATGTAGCGGTCAGCCACATTGACCAGGTTCGGGATCAGGTCATGGCGACGGGTGAGCTGTACGTCAATCTGGGCAAAGGCGTTCTTGTAGCGGTTGCGTGCCACGATGAGTGCGTTGTAAGTGACGATGGCAAACAGCACCACCAGCACGACAATGCCGATAATGATCCAGGTTTCCACGGTGTTTCCCCTCGGTATTCGGAGTTGTAGTCCGACTCAGTTTAGAAGGGGGCGGGGGTGGTTCACAAGGAAAAGATTTGGGACCACGAGATGGACACGAAATGGACACGAGATGAAAACAAAAAAAATATTAGCCACAGATGGACACAGATGGACGCAGATGTGGGCCGTGCCGGGTGAGCGGCCGTGCGGCTTCGGAGGGGCCGTGCTCACTGAGGGCTGAAAAAATGGACCACGAAATGGACACGAAACTGAGGATGGCACGGCGGGTACTGACGCCCCCCTGTGGGAGCGGCTTTCAGCCGCGATTGCAATTACTCGGTTGGCACGCCGGCTGTTTCCTGATGGTTCAGTGCCGGGATTGCGCCGGGGGTTGTTACACGGAGAACACAGAGGATCCACGGAGGACACGGAGCGGGGAATTGTTTCGGCTTCGATAAAGGCCGCGTGTCGCTGATGGTTTATTGGCCGTCGATGGCTTGATCGCGGCTGAAAGCCGCTCCCACAGCGTTTAGAGAGCAGCGTGCCAAGGGATGGATTGTCATCGCGGATAAATCCGCTCCCACGCTGCCTATAGCCACCCCACTGCCCGCATCAGGCACGGCCCCTCCGAAGCCGCACGGCGGCTCACCCGGCACGGCCCACATCTGCGTCCATCTGTGTCCATCTGTGGCCAATAATGTTTTTCGGTTTTATCTCGTGTGCATTTCGTGTCCATTGCGTGGTCCCAATCCCCTCACTGCACCATCACGGGCTGGCCGTCGCGGAGGCGTTCGGCGCCGCGGATGACGACGCGTTGGCCGGCTTCCAGGGGGCCGCGGGCTTCGATGCGGTCGCCGGCGCCGGTGCCGGTGGTGATGCGCAGGCGGCGGACGGTGTTGTCTTCATTGACCACGAAGACGAAGATGCCGTCGCTTCGCAGTACCAGGGCATCCCGGGGAACAGAGAGCACTTTCCGGGCTTCGGCGGTGGGGATGTCCACACGTACGGTCTGGCCCACCGGCAGGGGGTCGCTGAAATCCAGGCGCATTTCGAAGACGTGACGGTTTTCCGAACCCACCGTCACCAGGGCGCGCAGGGTGGCTTCATGGCCGTGGTTGCCGCTGCTGAAGCTCAGGGTGTTGCCGGCCTGCTGGTAGGCGAAAAAGGACAGCGGGGCGCGGGCAACGATTTCCAGGTCATCCGGATTGAGCAGGCGCAGGATGGGGGTGCCCATGGCCACCCGTTCACCGGCCTGGGCACGGCGCTCGGCCACCACGCCGGGGAAGGGGGCGCGGATGCGGGTGCGTTCCAGCTGGTGGCGCACCTGGGCCAGGCGGCTTTCCGCCACCGCCTTTTCATTGGCGGCGGTGTCGCGTTCGGAGCGAGTGCGGTCCACCTCGGTGAAGGACACCATGTCGCGCTCGGCGAGGCGTTCCAGCCGGCGCTGCTCCGCCTCGAGAAAGCGCAGGCGGGACTGGGCACGGCTGACTTCCGAGACCAGTTCCTGCTCGCGCAGGCGCAGGGCGGTGTCCTCGATCTCGGCCAGCACGGCATCGCGCTCCACCCGCGTGCCCACATCGGCAATTCTCAGCAGGCGTCCCTCCACTTCGGTGGACAGCACGGCGTCGGAGCGGGAAATCACGGTGCCGGAGACCTGCATCATGGGGGCCATGACCGAGCGCTCAACGGTGCCGGTCTGCACGGGTGCAGCGGGCGGTTGCTGGGCCGCGGCGCTGCCCAGGGTGATGACGGCCAGCAGGCCGAGCAACAGGTTCATGCCTTGTTTCATGCGGTGCGAACCTCCTCCCGCAGCCGCAGCAGGCTGGGCAGCAGGATCAGGGTGAACAGGGTGCTGACGGCCATGCCGCCAACGATGACCGCCGCCAGGCCGCGATAGACCTCGGTGCCGGCTCCGGGCATCAGCAGCAGGGGCAGCATGCCGAAGAGACTGGTGGTGGTGCTCATGAGGATGGGGCGCAGGCGCTGGCGCACGGCGGTCTCCACCGCCTCGCGCCGGCCGAGGCCGTCGCGCTCGCCTTCCCGGGCCCGGTGGACCAGCAGGATGGCGTTGTTGACCACCAGACCCAGCAGGATGATGAAGCCGATCATGGTCAGCATGTCCATGGCCTGGCCGGTGGCCAGGCCCGCCAGGCGCAGGCCGATGATGCCGCCCACCGTGGCCATGGGCAGGGTCAGGAGTACCAGCACCGAATCCCGGAAGGAGCGGAACAGGGCCGAGATCAGCAGGTAGAGGATCACCACCGCGAGCAGGAAGCTTCCGGACAGATTGCGCAGGGTCTCGCCCAGGGCTTCGGCGGTGCCGCGATAGGTGATCACGCCATCGGCCGGCAGGGCGGCCCGGATCTGCGGGCTGACCTGTTCCGAGATGATGTCCAGCGCGGTCTCCAGGGGCATGTCCGAGGGCGGAGTGACCAGCAGGCTGAGGGTGCGGCGGCGATCCACCCGGCGGATCTGGTTGGGGCCGGCGGTCTGCTCGAGGCGGGCCAGTTCACCCAGGGTCTTGATGTCGCCCCGGGGCGTGGCCAGGGGCGTGCTCATGAGTTCTTCCGGGGTGGTCCAGCCTTCCCGGCGCAGCACGATGTCCAGGCGGCGGTCGCCGTCGAAGTAGTCACCGAGAAAGGTGCCATCACCCAGGGCGCGCAGGGCGGTGGCCACCTGGTTGCGGGTCCAGCCGGCCTCGGCGATGCGACGATCGTCCGGGATCAGGCGCAGTTCCGGCTCGGCCAGTTCCAGGCCGGGCAGGGGCCGGACATTGGCGCCGGGCAGGGCCCGGTTGAGGGCCATGAAGCCCACCTGGCCGGCCGCCAGCAGTTCCTCGAAATCGGCTGCCTGCAGATCCACCTGGATGCTGCGTCCGCCCCGGCCGATGAACAGCGGCGCCCGGTTGGCGCCACCGAAGGTGTCGGGAATGCCGCGCACCGCATAACCGTTGACGAAGCCCAGCAGTTCCCCGAAACGCTTCGGGTCTTCGGCCACGGCGCCGAAGAAGATGCCACCACCGAAGAAGCCCATGAACATGTCTTCGATGCGCGGGCCGTCTTCGCCGTTGTCACCGCTTTCCAGCAGCAGGGGGCGCATGCGTTCGTTGATGGGGGTGACGATCTCGGCCTCGGCCGTTTCCACCCCGAGGCCGGGCGGCGTGACCAGGAAGCCGAAGAGGAAATTGCGCTGGCCTTCCGGCAGGTAATCCGCCGGTGGAATGAGCAGGGCGCCGATGAGGACGGGGATCACCGTCAGGCCGCCGATCCAGGCCCAGCGCCGGCGCTGGCCGTCGGTGGCCTGCATGATGACGCCGGTGCCGCGATCCCACCAGTCGGCGTGGCGATCCTTCAGTTCCCGTTCCCCCAGCAGGCGCCAGGCGGCGGTGGGCAGCACGGTGATGGCCACCAGCAGGGAACAGATGATGGCCGCCGAGATCACCACCGCCAGGTCGGCGAACAGTTGGCCGGCCTCGTCCTGCAGGAAGATCACCGGCAGGAAGATGGCCACGGTGGTGGCGGTGGAGGCCAGCAGGGCACCCCAGACCTGACCGGTGCCGCGAAGGGCCGCAGTAAAGATGTCCTCGCCCGCCTCCCGTCGTCGCACGATGTTCTCCAGCACCACGATGGCGGCATCCAGCACCATGCCCACGGCAAAGGCCAGGCCGGCTAGGGAGATCACGTTGAGGGTGCGGTTGGCGCCGTCCAGCACCAGAAAGGAGAACAGCAGGCAGAGGGGAATGGCCAGGGCCACCATCATGGTGGCGCGGAAGCGGCGGAAGAACCACCACAGCACGGCAATCGCCAGCAGCATGCCGAGGATCAGGTTGGTGGCCACCATGCGGATGGACTGGGTGATGTAGATGGTGTCGTCGTAGAGCTGCTTGATCTCCAGCCCGGCCGGGTTGATGTGGGTCCGCTCCAGCTCGGCCACCACCGCCTTGAGCTCGCTCATCACCTCCAGCACGTTGACGCCGGGTTCCGGCACCACGTTCATGGCGATGGTGGGCTCGGCGTTGTGGGTGATCAGGGCGCGGCGGTCGCGCATGACCCGCTCCACCGTGGCCACGTCACCCAGATAGACCGGGTTGCCTTCCCGCCAGTCCAGTACCAGGTTCTGCATGTCGGCCACTTCATAGCGTCCGGCGAAACGCAGGGTGTAGCTGCGCCGGCCCATTTCCCGGAAGCCGCCGGAGACGTCATTGTTGTCGCCCAGCTGCTGGCCGATGCGGGACAGGTCCACGCCGATGTTGGCGGCCATGAAGGGGTCGAAGCTGATGCGGATCTCGTAGGGCCGGCCGCCGCGGGGCGTGGCTGAGGAAATCCCCGGAATGCGTTCGATGCGTTCCTTTACCACCTGGTCGACGAAGTCCTGGAATTCGGCGATGTTGCGTTGATTGCCGGGGGCGCGCCGGATGGAGAACCAGGCGATGGTCTTGGCGAAATCCTCGTCACCCACGCGGATGGTGGGTTCGGAGGCATCGACGGGATAGCGCTGCACCTGGTTGAGGCGGTTGATGACCTCGATCAGCACCCGGTTGATGTCGGTGCCTACCTTGAATTCCAGGCTGATGGAGCCGCTGCCCTGGCCGGCCGTGGCCACCATGCGTTCCAGCCCCGGCACGTCCCGCAGCAGGGCTTCCTGGGGTTCGAGGATCTCGGATTCCACCTCGGCCGGCGCCGCCGCCCGCCAGGCCGTGGACACGGTAATGGACGGGCGCTCGATGTCCGGCGTCATCTGAATGGGCAGACGCGACAGGCTGATCAACCCGAAGATCACCAGCAGAATGCACCCCACCGCCACCGCGACGGGGTTGCTCAGGGCGATACGTGTAAGCGACAAGTTCCTTCCCCCCCGACCGGCCTCAATGCCGTGATGCTCAGGGGGTGAATTGTAGAACAATGGGGGGTTCTAGGGGGCTTTTGGGACCACGAAATGGACATGAGATGGACACTAAATTGAGGATGGCACGGCGGGTACTGACGCCCCCTGTGGGAGCGGCTTTCAGCCGCGATTTCGATTGCTCGGTTGGCACGCCGGCTGTTTCCTGATGGTTCAGTGCCGGGATTGCGCCGGGGGTTGTTACACGGAGAACACAGAGGATCCACGGAGGACACGGAGCGGGGAATTGTTTCGGCTTCGATAAAGGCCGCGTGTCGCTGATGGTTCATTGGCCGTCGATGGCTTGATCGCGGCTGAAAGCCGCTCCCACAGCGTTTAGAGAGCAGCGTGCCAACCGAGTGATTGTCATCGC
Organism: Natronospira bacteriovora; assembly: GCF_030848495.1. NCBI lineage: Bacteria > Pseudomonadati > Pseudomonadota > Gammaproteobacteria > Natronospirales > Natronospiraceae > Natronospira > Natronospira bacteriovora. The sequence goes on along the minus strand of NZ_JAVDDT010000005.1, from coordinate 207,588 downwards.
GGATAAATCCGCTCCCACGCTGCCTATAGCCACCCCACCACCCGCATCAGGCACGGCCCCTCCGAATCAGCACGGCGTCTCCCCCGGCACGGCCCAACATCCGTGTTTATCTGTGTCCATCTGTGGCCAATAATGTTTTTCGGTTTTATCTCGTGTGCATTTCGTGTCCATTTCGTGGTCCCAATCGCCCTTCAATCCACCTGCACCCGGCGGCCGTCTTCGATGCGGTCGCCGGGGTGGGTGATGAGGGTTTCGCCGCCGTCGAGGCCGTCGGTGATCTGGGTGCGCAGGCCGCTGCGGCGGCCGGTCTCCACGGCGCGCAGCTGGGCGCGGCCGTTGTGGACGACAAAGACATGCCACTGGTCCGCCTGGCGGAAGAGGGCGCTGGTGGGGATGTGGATCACGTCGTCGCCTTCCCAGAGAATGAAGCGGGCTTCGACGCGGAAGCCGTCGCCCAGGGGCCGCCAGTCCTCGCGCGGGCTGCTGAGGCGGACGATGACCGGCACCCGCTGTTCGTCCACGCCCAGGGCGGAGACCCGCATGAAGCCGCCGGGCTCGACCCGGCGCACTTCGCCTTCCAGAGTGGTGTTGCCACCCCAGCGATCAATCTCCACCCGCATGCCCGGGCGCACGCGCACGGCGTCCATGGACAGCAGATCCACACGGATTTCCAGGTCAGCCAGATCGCCGATCTCCATGATCTCCTCGCCGGCCATGACCGGGCCTTCGCAGCATCGGTGGCGGCGGGTGATGGTGCCGCTGATGGGCGCGCGCACGGCCAGCGTGGGTTGCTCGGTGCGGGCTCGTTCGCCATCGGCAATTTCCAGATTGGCGCGGGCCGCTTCCAGCTCGAAGCGGGCGACTTCCACCGCATGCCGGGCGCCGCGCTCGGCGGCGCGGCTGGCGTCCCGTTCGGTGCGGGCGCGGTCGAGTTGTTCCACCGAGACCAGTTCGCGCTCGCGCAGGGCCTGGATGCGTTCGAATTCGGCCTGGGCCTGGCGGTGGCGGGTCTCGCGGGTCTCCAGTTCGGCCTGTGTGGCTTCCAGCCGCGAGCGGGCCGCCGATACCGCCTCCCGGGCCTGTTCCCGGGCGCGCGGATCCAGTGCCGGAGCCGGCAGGGCTTCCAGCTCGAACAGGGGATCGCCGGCGTCCACCTCATCCCCCGGTTCCAGTTCCACCCGGCGCAGATAGCCGTTGATGGGTGAAGACACCGTGTAGGGGGCACGCAGGCGGGTGCGCCCCTCGTCCTCCACCCAGGCCTCGAAATGCCCCTGCTCCACCTGGGCCACCGAAACCGGCACCGGGCTGGGCATCAGCACCAGGACCAGCAGGGCCAGGAGGATCAGCCCGGAGAGGATGAGGATGATCTTCTTTTTCAGGCTCATGGTTTCTACTCGACGGTTTTCAGGGCGGTCACCATGTCCAGACGGTGCAGGCGCCGGGCGATCATCAGCAAGGACAGAATCGAGGCCACGATCACCCCCAGGGCGGCGAAGGCATAGGTCCGGGGCGTAATGATGAAGGGAATGCGGAACATGTCCATGGTCATCGCCTCGCTCAGGGACCAGGCAAGACCGGTCCCCACCAGCCAGCCCACGGGAATGGCGATCAGCGTGAGCAGGGCGATCTCGCCGATCAGGATCCAGGCCACTTCTCCGCGGGTGAAACCCAGCACCCGCAGGGTGGCCAGTTCCCTTTCCCGCTCGGCGAAGGCAATGCGGGCGTTGTTGTAGACCACGGCGAAGGCGATGGAGCCGCCCAGCACCAGCAGCACCCCCATCATGATCAGTACCGTGTCCTCAATGTAGTCGCGGATCTGGCTTTCGGCATCACCGACCAGGCCGATGCCGGCCACCCGGGGCAGATCCCAGAGGCTGTCGTAGAGGGCTTCGCGCTGGGCGTCATCGGTCAACAGCCAGGCACCGGACACGGCCGGGCCCTCGCGCATCAGGCGGTTGAGGGCACGGCGCTCCATGTAGGCGCTTACCCCGAGCGGTTCCGAGACCACGCCCGCCAGTTCCACGGACAGGGTACGGCGGTGACCTTCCATGACTTCCACCGTGAGCCAGTCACCGGGACGAACGCGCAGGTGGTCGGCCATGTAGTCGGTCAGTACCAGGCCGTCCGGTGGCAGGGTGAGCGGACGGTGTTCGGCGTCGATCAGGCCGCGCAGGGCGGGGGCCGCGTCCATGCCCTGGATGCCGGTGCGATAGTCCCGGCGGCCGTTCACCAGGCGCACGGGGACATTGCGAAAACCCTCGGCGGCCAGCACGCCCGGGTGATGGCGCAGCTCGGCCAGGGCCCGTTCCGGTGTGGGGTCGGTGAAATGGAGAATGACATCGGACTTCATCACCAGGCGGTACTGGGTGTCGATGAGATGATCCAGGGCGTTGAACTGGAAGCTGCCCACCAGCAGCAGGGAGGCGGACAGGCCGATGCCCAGGGTGGAGAGGCTGGCCTTGTAGCGGTGGCGGGCCAGGTTGCGCAGGATGATGCGGCTGCTTTGATCCAGTAGTTGGCCGAGTCGGGAGCGTTCAATCCAGCCTTGCTTGAACACCTCCGGCGCCGGCGGGCGCATGGCCTCGGCCGGGGCCAGGGACACCGCCCGCTTGACCGCCCGGAAGGTGCCCAGCATGGCCGCGCCCCCGGCCACCGCCACCCCCAGCACGATGATGCGCGGCTGCACGCGAAAGCTCATTTCCGGGAAACGGAAATACTCCTGATAGACCTCGGCCAGGGCATCAGCCGCCCAGGCGCCGAAGGCCACGCCGAAGACCGAGCCCAGCAGGACGATGACGCCGGTAAGCAGGCCGTAGTGAACAGCCATGTCGCGGTTGGAATAGCCGAAGGCCTTGAGCACGGCCACGGTCTGGCGCTGGGTACGGATGATCCGTCCCATGAGAATGCTGAGCAGGAAGGCCGAGACGCCCAGGAAGATGGTGGGCAGGATCACCGCCATGACCCGCAACTGGTCGATCTCCTCGCTCAGGAAACGATGGGACATCTGCTCGTCGCGGTCGTGGGCACCGATGCCGCCGTAGGGGGCGAGAATGGCATCCACCGCATCAATGACCGGGGCCGGCTCGGCGCCGGCCTGCAGGGTCAGGACCAGGTTGTTGAAGGCACCGTCCATGTCGAAGGCGTTGGCGATGGCGCGGCGGTTCATCCAGAGCACGGCGAAGCGCTCGTAATCCGGCAGCAGGTCCGCCGGGCCGATCTGATAGACCCACTCCGGTGACAGCACCACACCGCTGACGGTGAGCGATTGCTGGCGGCCGTTGATGATGGCGGTGAGCTGGTCACCGGCACGCAGGTCATGGGCTTCGGCAAAGGGCTCGCTGACCGCCACCTCGTCACTTCGGCCGGACGTCGGCAGGCTGCCTTCTCGGATATGCAGACGGTTGATGGTGGGCTGGCGTCCGTCCGGAATGGAGATCAACTGGCCCCGCACCGGGTCGGCAAAGGCGGGCACTTCAAGGCGAACCGGTGCCTGAACCCGTGTCTCCACCCGGTTGACGCCGGGAACGGTGCGTACCCGTTCGGCTACCCCTTCCGGAGCCCGTGTGAGATTCGCGAACACCTCAGCGAAATGATAGTCCTGGTAGAAACGCTGCTGGCTGAGCTGAATGGCGTCGAGATTGGTCACCGCCAGCACCAGGGTCATGACCCCGGCGCCCAGCACCACCGCAATGGCCGCCACCTGTCCCTTGAGATGGCTCAGGTCCCGCAGCAGCTTGCGGTGGATGGTCTTCACCAGTGCAGCTCCCGGGGCGCCTTGCGAGAGTCGTTCACATGCACGTTGGCGACCCGGCCGTCACTCAGCTGGATCACCCGGTCGGCCATTTCGCCGATCACCTGATTGTGGGTGATCACGGCGGTGGTGGTGTTGAGTTCCCGGTTGATGTGCTCGATGGCTTCCAGCACCCGGATGCCGGTCTTCGAATCCAGCGCCCCGGTGGGTTCGTCACACAGCAGTACCGCCGGGCGCTTGGCGATGGCCCGGGCAATGGCCACCCGCTGCTGTTCGCCGCCGGAGAGCTGGGAAGGGAAGTGATCCATGCGCTCTTTCAGGCCCACCAGTTCCAGGGCCTCCTCCGGGCGCATGGGGTTCTTGCTGATCTCGGTGACGATGGCCACATTCTCAAGGGCCGTGAGACTGGAGATGAGGTTGTAGAACTGAAAGACAAAGCCCACGTGGTCGCGGCGGAAGGTGGTCAGCACTTTCTCACCGGCGCGAACCAGGTTCTGTTTACCGTAGCGAACCTCGCCATCGGTGGCACTGTCGAGCCCGCCGAGAATGTTGAGAAGGGTGGACTTGCCTGAGCCCGAGGCGCCGAGCATCACCGTCAGTTCGCCGGCAAAGAGCTCCATGTCCACCCCGCGCAGGGCGTGAATCTCCACCTCGCCCATGCGATAGACCTTGGTCAGGCCCCGGGTGGAAAAGACCACCTCCTTGTTGGCTTTCTCGGCTGCCTGCATGAAAACGCCCCCGCGTTCCGTGGTGATTCAATTTATCAGTTTTGGCGGGTCGGGATTTGATTTGGGTCAAGGGCGAGGAGCAAGGAGCAAGGAGCAAGGAGCAAGGAGCAAGGAGCAAGGAGGGCTGGGGCAATCTGCTGTGGGAGAGGCTTTAGCCTCGACAGGTGCTTTCGGATGGCAACAATCGAGGCTAAAGCCTCTCCCACACTGTCGCTATCCCGGACAATCCCTGTCGGAATTTTTTGATACGCCCCGTCCCGCCATTGCCTTGATCCCGCCCCCCGAATAAAACAGGCAAAAACAACCACAAAAGGGGGAACACCAATGGCCATCACCGCCTGGCCCGTGGCTGAACGGCCGCGGGAGAAACTGCTTGCCCGCGGGCCCGAGGCCCTGTCCGATGCCGAACTTCTGGCGATCTTTTTGCGCACCGGCGTGCCCGGCATGACGGCGGTGGATCTCGCCCGGGATCTGCTGGCCCAGTTTGGCAGTCTGCGCGCCCTGCTCAATGCTTCAAAGGAGGAATTCTGTGCCGGTCGCGGCATGGGCGAGGCCAAGTACGCGCAGCTGCAGGCGGTGGTGGAAATGGCCCGCCGACACCTGCATGAAGAACTGGAACGGGGCGAGGTGCTGTCCGACCCCGGCCGGGTGCGCCGCTTTCTCACTGTCCGCCTGCGGGATCTGCCTCATGAAGTCTTCGCCTGCATCTTCCTCGACAACCGTCACCGGGTGATCCGCTTCGAGGAGCTGTTTCGCGGCACCATCGATGGCGCTGCGGTCCCGCCCCGGGAAGTGGTCAAGGCGGCACTCGCCCACAACGCCGCCGCGGTCATCCTCGCCCATAACCACCCCTCCGGCATCGCCGAACCCTCCCGTTCCGATCGCAACATCACCGACCGCCTGCGGGACGCCCTCGGCCTGGTGGACATCCGCGTGCTGGATCATTTCGTGGTGGGGGATGGCGAGGTGGTGTCGTTCGCGGAACGGGGGTGGGTTTGAGGGGGGGCAATGGCGGCTCTACAGGCACCGTTTTCGTGGGCCTGCTACTGGCTGTGGGAGCGGCTTTAGCCGCGATTGTTGCCATCCGAAAGCACCTATCGAGGCTAAAGCCTCTCCCACATTGATGTGGTCCACCGCTTTGGCATTGCATCGCATTGGGTGAATTCAGGAAAGGTCGTATGCCAGAAAGAAACTATGGAGGTAGCCGCCTGCTGCGTTTGGGGCGATCCTCATTGGCAGGCCATGTCTATATGCTGACGGCGTGCACGGAAAATAGGAGGCCGATATTCAGGGATCTGTTCTCCGCCCGACTACTCGTCAGGGAATTTCAGCGGGCCGAGGTTGACGGGCTGGTCAGAAGTATCGCCTACGTTGTCATGCCTGATCATTTCCACTGGATGGTTCGTCTTGGATCCGTGAGTGACTTGTCTTCTTTAGTCCAACAGGTGAAGGGGCGGTCAGCATTTGGCATCAACCGTATGAAAGGAATATCCAGACGAGTTTGGCAGGACGGATTTCATGATCGTGCTGTCCGCAGAGGGCAGGATCTTCGGGCGCTTGCCAGGTACATTGTCGCCAATCCCTTGAGAGCGGGGCTTGTTGAGGATATTGGTGATTGGCCACATTGGGATGCGGTATGGGTGGAAGGCGGGGGTGATGACAGCCCCCTGGAGCCATAATCTGTTGTGGGAGCGGCTTTAGCCGCGATTGTTGCTATCCGAAAGCACCTATCGAGGCTAAAGCCTCTCCCACAACACCTTGGGCATTATTGTTCCGGTCCCAATGACGTCGGAGCCAGAGATGACGCCGTGCCGGCGGTGCCAATAGCGAGGTTCCGGGCGATTTGGCCCGTGAATGGCCCCACCCACACACGCCCCCAAATCTTCCGCTACAATGCCCGGCATTCGATTTTCCGGGGAGTGACTCATGGGTTTTCGACTTCGTGTTCCGCATACGCTGACGCTGCTGTCAGTCATGATCATGATTGCGCTGGTGATGACCTGGGTGGTGCCCCAGGGTTCTTTCGAGCGCGAGACGGTGGTGACCGAGGAGGGAACCCAGCTTGAGGTGGTGGTGCCGGGGACCTTCGAGCTGGCCGCCGAGCGGGAGATTCTCACGCCCTGGGACATGTTCGTGGCCGTGCCCCGGGCCATGGCCGCGGCTCAGGACATCATCTTCTTTGTGCTCATCATTGGCGGTGTGCTGGCGGTGGTGCGGGCCACGGGCACGGTGGACGCCCTGATCGGTCGGCTGCTGGAACGCTTCGGCGACAAGCCAGGCACGCTCATTTTCATGGTGATCTTCTTCTTCTCCCTGGCCTCGGGGAGTATCGGCACGGCCGGGGAGTACATACCCTTCGTGCTTATCCTGGTGGCCCTGTGCCGGGCCATGAAGCTGGATGCCATGACCGCCGTGGCGGTGACCATCTGTGGCTATGGCATTGGCTACGGGGTGGCCATCTTCAATCCCTTCACGGTGGTGATTGCCCAGTCCATCGCGGAAGTGCCCATTTATTCGGCGGCCTGGTTCCGGGCGGCCATCCTGATTCCCTTCGTGCTGATCGGCGTGCATCACGTCTATCGCTACGCCATGCAGGTGCATGCCGATCCGGAGCGCTCCCTGGTCAAGGGTCTGGAAGTGCCGGATCAGGGCGAACCGCCGGCGGAGTACCCCCAGCTCAACATGCGCCATCGCCTGATCCTGGTGCTGTTCCTGGCCACCATCGCTTTGACCGTCTGGGGTATCGCCACCCAGGGCTGGTGGTTGTCCGAAATGGGGGCGGCCTTCCTGGTGTTCGGTGTGGCCTCCGCTGCCGTCGGGCGGCTGGGCGCGGATGATGCCGCCGCCCGCTTCATTCAGGGGGCCATGGAGCTGGTGACCACCGCTCTGCTGGTGGGCTTTGCCCGCTGTATTGCGCTGATCATGGAAGACGGCCAGATCCTGGATTCCATCGTGCACGGTCTGTCCCAGCCACTCAGCCATCTCTGGCCCCAGTTCTCGGCGGTGGGCATGCTCATCATCCAGAGCATTCTCAACCTGTTCATTCCTTCCGGCTCCGGCCAGGCCTTCGTGACCATGCCCCTGATGGCCCCGGTGGGTGATCTGGTGGGCGTGAGTCGCCAGGTCGCGGTGCTGGCGTATCAGTTCGGTGACGGCTTCGCCAACATGATCGTGCCCACCAATGCCGTGCTCATGGGCATTCTGGGGATTGCCGGGGTGTCTTACGGCGCCTGGTTCCGCTTCTGCCTGCCTCTGTTCCTGAAGCTGCTGGCCGCCGCGGCGGTGGTGCTGGTGGTTGCCGTGACCTTTGGGGAGATGTTGCCGGGGTTTTGAATTCGGAGTGCTGAGTGCTGAGTGCTGAGTGGGGCGTTAGAAGGTGCCGGGGTACTCGGAGTTATTGGCCTTGAGAGTGAGGCGTAAGGCGTAAGGTGTGAGGTGAAAGGCAGAGCGCCTACGACGCCCAACGGCCGGCCTTATTGGCGCGCAGCGCGGAAGCCGAAGGCTTCTGGTTTTCACCTCACGCCTTACGCCTCACTCGTCATCAAAAGAGCGGCGTGCCAAGCCGGCAAATTGTGATCGCGGATAAATCCGCTCCTACGGTGCCAATAGGCACCGCCCACTCAGCACTCCTCCGCCTTCATCCTCCGCGACATGCGAACAAAGCCCAACGCCCCCAGCAGCACCAGCAGCAGCGGCAGCAGCAACACCCAGCGACTGTAGTCGGGCGCGAAGGTGACGGCCAGCTGATACAGCCCCACGCCGAACAGGGGGGCGATGAGGCCGCGCAGGCCGGTGAGGCTGACGTGTACGCCCATGTATTGCGAGGCCTTTGCCACCGGGGCGAAGTCGTGGTGGCCGACGTTCCAGCCCAGAATGCCGCCGGCCATGGCGGCGCCGTACAGGGCCGAGCCGATCCACATCAGGGGCATCCAGCCGGTAATGGCGGCCAGGGACACCACGGAAAAGGCCACCACGAAGCCCCAGCTCTGCCGTGCCCGGTAATGCACCACGTGGCGTGAATCCAGCATGCGGGCCCAGAGCGGTACGCAGAAGGGCATCACCAGCAGGGGGATGGAGCCGGTGATCATCATCTGCTGGAACTGGGAGTATTGCAGCTGTTCGGCCAGGATCAGGATCAAGGGCGCCTTGAGCATGAGATTGCCGCTGCCGAAAATCATCATCAGGCTCATGTAATGGCGAAAACGCCCGTCCTCGCGCAGGATGCCCAGGGAGGAGAAGGGATTCATCATCTTCTCTCGGGCGGCCAGTTCGTCCCGGAGCAACTGGCCGTGTCGGCGTACCCGCAGGCGACCGTAGCCCAGCGCCCCCACCAGCCCGATCAGGGCCAGCACCGGCAGGATGATACGGAAGGCATTCTCGTTCTGGTCCATGGACAGGCCCAGCACGATGCCCACCCCGCCCATGATCAGAGCGGCGAAGGTGACCAGGCGCCCGGTCATGTAGGCCAGCAGTTCCCTGGGATAATTGGCCCGCCAGACGGTGGAGCGAATGGTGGTCACACCGGACCAGCAGACCCGGGCGGCAATCACGCCGATGGTCATGAGAACCAGCCCCAGGGGATTGATGGGGGCGGCGGCGATCAGCAGCAGACACAGGACGCAGGCCACCTGGGCGAAGAGCAGAAAGCGGATCTTGTCCCGGCCCTGACTGCCCCAGGCCCACAGGAAGCTGAAGATGTTGGCCAGCTGTGGCGCCCCGGTGACCAGGGCCACGGCAATGCTGAGCCAGAAGTTGGAGACTTCACCGGCAAAGGCGTTCTTGACGATCACCCCGGCCACGCCTCCTTCCACGGCGCCCAGGGCAAAGGCCAACAGGGCCCAGGAGCGGATTTCCCGCGGATAGTGGGCGCGTGCCATCCAGGGCAGCTGGCGGCGACCGTAAAGGTTTCTCAGGCGTTTGCTGGTGGCTCCCAAGACAGGCTCCTGCAACTGGGACAGGTGACGAATGAGCCGATCCGGGCAGGAGGTGGAGAATCCGGGATGGCCGGTATCCGCCGTGGACCATGCGGCCGTGGTGGGTGCCCGAGCGAGCCGCATGCGGTTCGGCTCCCCTGAATTCTACCGGATTTGCCGACGAATTTCCCTGAACCGCTTCACAGCATGGGGAGTCCAAATCGGTAAAATAGGGCAGAATCGGGCCATGACCGCCTATTCAGCACACGCCGTGACCATTCCGGGAGGGATGCATGCGTTTGACCCACATTGGTGTATGCGTAATCGCTTTCCTCATTGCCGCCTGCAGCGGGGGTTCTCTGCAGGGTGCCCAGTCGGCGGCGGTCATACAGATTCTCGAACCCATTGATGCCCCCGGGGAGCGCGGCCCTTACGATCTGGGCTGGCACGTGGAATTGCAGCTGGATCGCATGAGCGACGTTCGGCCAGGGGATTACATCGAGCCTTTCATGGCCGGTGAGGCGTCGCTGCGGCTGGATGCCGTGTTGCAGGAACACGAGCGGGGGGCACCGGAGGTCTGGCGCGGCCGTCTGCATGATGACGATGGGCAGCGGGGCAGTTTCACCATTACCCGTCAGGGCAGTCTGATCATGGGGCGCCTTCGTGCCGGTCAGCATGTTTATTCCCTGGAAGGGGATGAGGAAGCGCGGGTCGGTCTGTACCGGATTGACCCGGACAAGCTTCCACCGCCCGGTCCGCCGATGGTGCCGGATGAAAACGAGAACGACAATCAGTGAAGAAAAGGTGAGGAAAGCGACGATGATGCGCGTATTGATGTTTCTGGCCCTTGTGGCTTGTGCCTCCGGACTGGCAGCCCAGGGTCAGCCGCTGCTGTTCCAGTTTGACGATAGCCAGACGGCGGCATTGGCCGAGCACCAGACGGCCCCCCAGCCCCTGGCCGACCAGCAGGCTACGGCGTTTGATGTGACGGCGTTGCTGGGTGGTGGCCTGCTCAATCTGCCCGATGGGCAGCTTTACCGTCTTGAAGCGATGGAAGTCCGCGACGACGGTGATGGCACCTTGGTCTGGCGCGGGCACCTTTATGACGGTGAACGCCGGCAGGGAAGCGCCACCTTCACCATTAGCGGGCAGCGGGCTGCCGGTCTGTTTGCCGTTGGCCCGCGCCGTTTCGAGTTGGTTTCCCTGAGTCCGGGCCTCCATCTGTTGCAGGAGCGTGATCCGCGACACGAGCCCCCGGCCCATCACCCGTCGGGCCCTCTGCGCCCGAAAGGCGTGGACGGCGAGCGGTCCCTGCATGAGGTCATGCAGAAGCCTCTGGGAATGGAGGCTGAAGAAAAATCGGATGGACAGGATCCGGTTATTGATGTGCTGGTGCTCTATACCCCGGATGCCGTCTCCTATTATTCCGGTGTTGGTGGCGGCGAACCGTCCCTGCGGTTGGCGATCCGCAACGCCCTGGAAGCCACCAATACGGCCTACATCAACAGTGAATCCACTCACCGGGTGCGCCTGGTCGCCCAGCAGCTGTTCAATTTCAACGAAACCGATGACATGCGCGACGATCTGCGCACCCTCACCAACAGCGGTGCCGCGCAGAATCTACGGGATGCATACGCCGCGGATCTGGTCGCGTTGATCGGTGACCATTCCGACACGGGGGTGTGCGGCATGGCCTGGATCAAGACAGGGCTTGGCGGAAGCTGGAGCGATTCCGGTTATTCCGTTACCCGCGCCTTCTGTCTTGGCAATCAGACCTTCGCCCATGAACTGGGGCACAACATGGGGCTCGCCCATGACCCCTCCAATACGGATCTGGAACCCCATCAGCTGATCCAGGAGTGGGCCTACGGTCACCGTGTTCCCGGTGAATTCCGGACCATCATGGCCTATGGAACGGGTTGCAGCAGTTGCCCGCAGATCGATCATTTCTCCAACCCGGACGTGCTTACGGAAAATGGCATTGCCACGGGTCTTGTTGACGAGCGGGACAATGTCCGCGTCATGGCCTACACCGCCGAGGATATTGCCGCTTACCGTGAGCCTGTGGCCACCCTTGGTGAAGCGCTCAATGCCAGCGGCCTGGACTGGCGCACGGGCGGAGGTGCCACCTGGCTGGCCCAGGAGGTGGTGACCCGTGACGATGCGCCGGTTCCCGCAAGTGGCCCGCTGTTTGGCGGGGAAAGCAGCTGGATCGAAACCAGCCTGCCCGAACCCAGCCAGGTAAGTTTTGACTGGATGACCAATCTCGATGGGGATTTCGACGTGGCACTTGAACTGCACGTCGATGGTGTTCTGGTGGACTCCTATTTTGGTCCGGCGGGTGAATGGTCCGGTACGGAACTCTCCGCCGAAGGCTTTTCACCGACCCTGCGCTGGTCGGTCCGGGCCCCCGAGGGCAGCGGTTTCGACAACATCGGTCGTGCCTATCTGGCCAATGTGAGCCTGGTGGATGGCGATGCCTTTACCGGTGTGCTCTACAACAGCCTCGGTCAGGGTGTGGAGGATGTCACGGTGGTGGTCGAGCCCCAGGCCGGTGGTGAGTACAGCGGCAGTTCCAATCGTGATGGCCAGTTCGGTTTCTCGGTTCCCACGGCCACCGTCCAGGCGGGGGACGTGATCGCCTTCCAGGGCCCCGGCGTAGTCACGGAGGAACGACCGGCCGAGGAATGCCTCGGTGGTGGCGGTGCCTGTGATCAGTTGATTTCCGGGGTGGACCGTCAGATTTCCGGTACGGTCTCCGGTCTGTTTGCCGGTGAAAGCGTCTCCCTGCTTCTGTTTTACCGTGTCGGCGATGACGATCCCGTGGTTGCCGAGAACATCGAGGTTACGGCCAATGCCCAGGGTGTGGCCCCTTTCAGTTTCGACGCTGACAGCGTGGTTCGTTACTGGCGAATCCAGGCCGACGTGAACGGTTACACCAATCGTCGCCTGACGCCGGCTGATGGCTTTGTCGTTCGTGAAGGCAACCTGGATGACGTCAGCCTCGTGCTGGAAGCTCAGGCGCCGCGGATTCTTAACGCCGCGACTGGAAACGTGGGTGAGGATTTCTTCGAGGCAACGGCGGATATCGAGACCCAGGGTCGGGATCAGACCATTCGACTGGAATACGGGCAGGATTCTTTCGGAAGTGTGGTGACGCAGAACATCAGCGGCAACCCTGACGAGGCGGTTCCCGTCAGTTTCAACGTGAGTGGTCTGTCCTGTGGCAGCGGCTATCAGTGGCGCATGGTGGCCACCAGCGATCACGGCGCGGAGCGCACCAGTGCCACCCGCAATGCGCAAACATCGGCCTGCCCGAGTGGCAGCGGTGGCGGCTCATCTTCCGGCTGTTCGCTCGCCGGCCCGGACAGCCGCCTGGATCCGCTCCTGCCCCTGCTGATGATTCTGGCCCTGGCGGGCCTGATGGCCCGCCGTCGCCTGGCCTGATTCCGGGCCGGATGATCCATGGAGTGATGCTGGCGCTCACCAGAGCGCCAGCATCACCACCAGGGCCAGCAGCAGAATCACATCGAAGGCGAATCCCAGGCTGTTCATGGCCCGTCCCTCACGGGGCAGGGCAGGCAGCTGGCGCAGCAGGGGCAGCATGGCAGCGGCCAGGGCGAGGCAGAGCACGGCCGACAGCCAGAACAGGGCCATGGGCCAGAGCTGCCAGGGTGCGTTGAGCCAGACCACGCCCAGAATGAAGGCGGCACTCATGCCGCTGCCGATGCCATTGAGCCAGCCTTTGGGGTGCTTGGCCGTCCCCTTCAATGTCTCCCGCAATTCCACCCGCCGGCCAAAGAGCGTGATTGGCGCCAGCGCCAGCATGACCAGGAAGAAGCCCTGCCACAGCAGGCTGACATCGGGGTGCGGCAGGGCCTGCTCACCCTCAAGCAGGGCCCAGGCGGCCGGATCCATGGAGTGGCTGGCGTTGGCCAGCATGATCAGGCCCCGTTCCGATTCCGGCATCCAGGCGAGAAAGCTACTGTAGCCCCCGGTGCGGCCGTTGTGCCAGTAGACGGTTTCGCCGTTTCTTTCACGGATGATCCAGCCAAGCCCCATGACGGGTTCACCGTCTTCGTTCCGCAGGGCCACCGACAGGCTGCGCTGCATGGCCGGGTGCTCGGCGGCGATCACGGCGTCGAGGAAGCGTTCCATGTCAGCCAGGCTGGAGACCAGGCCGCCGGTGGGGTTGTAGGCATCCAGCCGCCAGTTCGAGGCGGCCAGCCCGTTCTCGCGATGAGGCCTTTGCAGGCGCGGATCGCCCAGGGCGTCCCGGGTGAAACGGGTGTCCTTCATGCCCAGGGGCTGGAGCAGGCGTTCCTCAATCAGCTGTTCATAGGGCTGGCCCGCCGCCTCGGCCAGCAATTGACCCAGCAGGGCCATGCCCAGGTTGGAGTACTGCATCCGCCCCCGGTTTTCCAGCTCATCCGACGACAGGGCAGCGACCGCATCCAGGATTTCCTCGCGGGTGCTGCCGGCATAGGGGTCGCCCATTTGCAGCAGCAGGCGCCGCAGCATGGGGCCCTGGGTCGGCAGGCGAGGCAGGCCGGAGGAATGGGTGGCCAGCTCGAGCAGGGTGATGCTGCCCACCTCCGTGTCCAGCACCCGTCCCTGGGGCATCAGCTCGGCAATGGTGGTGTCTTCCGAGACCATGCCGTCCTCGATCAGCTCAGCCAGCAACAGGCCGGTGAACAGCTTGGTGATGGAGCCAATCTCGAACAGGTGATCGGCCACCTCGGTGTCGTTCGTCGGCTTGCCCGTCACGCGCCGTTCGCCGTCTTCCCGCTGAAGGACCGCGAGCGAAGGCGCCGCAGAATAGGCGGCAATTGACTCGCCAGCGTCAGGGTGCTGAGCCGTGGCGGGCGCGAAAGCCAGTTTGATCAGGAGCAATAACAGCAGAAGCCTGCCCGATTTCAATGGTTGCCCAATCTCTCGATACATCAATCAATGCTCCAAATTGAGTAGGCCCACGACCCGGTTTTGGTCTGGACGGCCCATTGGCTGCAAAGTGGATAATGGTACTCATTCCCTCTGGGAATGTGCTAGCTTCGATAGGATCACCACTCGGCCACTCTGTGTCGATTCGAGGGGAAAGTGGCGAAAACAGGATGAACACACAATAAGGAGGTTATTTGATGGCCGGTTTGAATGAATTGCTCAAGGCATTGGGCGCAAGTGCCGAACTGGAAGCACGCTACGGGCACGATCCGGAAGCTGTCATGGAACAATTCGGCTTGAGCGAGGACGAAAAGGCTGCGCTGCGATCTGGTGACATGGAGCGCATCAAGGCCTTGTCAGGCTGTTCCGAGTTGTCATCCAGCAATACCACCTTCAAGTCCTACGACTGAGGTTGCCGGCCATTCGAGAGCCGGGTCTTGATCATGCGCCCAACCCGTCAGTACATCCGGGAATTCTGGGGTTCAACCACATCGACTGCATCCTTGGCGGAAGCCGGTCGGCGAGGTGCTCTACTGCTTGCCCTGATGATCATTTCATTTCCGCTTCTGGCAGATAGCCCGTTGGAGCAGGAAGTTGACCGGATTATTCAGGTGAGCCAGACCGCGCCCTGGCAGGAATCCCAGGCAAGGCTTGATGCCATCCGTCATCGAATGCACGAACTGCCGCCAAGGCGCCAACATGAACTGCGCCTGGTCGAGGCGCGTAATCGGATGCTTGCGGGTGCTCTCCGAAGTGCGCGCCGGGACCTCGACGAGTTACTGGCGCAGGATCTGCCGACAGATCTTCGCGTAAGAACCCTGTCATTGGCGGCGAATGCTGCTGAATCAACTCATGATTTTGACTCTGCCTATCGCCTGTTACTCGATGCATTGGAGTTATTGCCGAGCGTGGACGAGCCGCAGGCGCACAGTCAGGTCTTTTCCCGTGCCTATGCCTTGTTCTTGCGAGCGGGGGACCATGACCGTGCTCTGGACTATGCGCGCCGTTCCCTGGCGGCCTCCGAGGAAAGCGGTGATGTACGGCGCCTATGCTATGACTTGATCCACCTGAGCAATTCTTTGCGCGTTCATCCCGAATATGGCATTGGGTATGCGCGTGATTACCTGAGGCAGGCCCGTGAACAGTGCGTGGCCGCGGCAGACCCGGTATTGATTGCCGTGACCGAGAATATGTATGGCCAGTACCTGCTGGATGCAGGTGACCTTCCTGAGGCTATCGCGCAACTTGAATATGCCGTTGAGCGAATGCGGCTGAGCAGCTTCCATGTCGGTGCCCTGGAGGCACGCTATTTTTTGCTGCAGGCCTATGTCCAGGCAGGGCGTTTTGAGTCTGCCAGGCAGGTGGCCGATGGGCTGGTGGACGCGTTCATGGAATACGATCGCTTGAGTGATGTCATTGCGGTCAAACAGGAATTGCTTGCCATCGCAGAAACCGAAGATGACTTTGAGCGAGCTTATGAGTATCAGCTCGCTATCGATCAGTTGCAGGAGGAGCAGCTCAATCGGCAGGAAGGTGCGGCGGGTCTGGCCTATCGGCGAGTCAGTTTCGATACGCGTCTGGCGAACTATGATCGCCTGGTGGCTGAAGGGAGACTGGCACGTGAGCGCTGGCTCCGTAATGCGTCGGCTGGCGGTGGCTTCTTGCTCATCTTTCTGGGTTTTGCCATGTTTCAGCGCTACCGAAACTGGGCACAGTTGAATGCCAGAGTTGAGCAGCGCAATCAGGAACTGGCCGGACTGGGCGAGATTGCCCGAAGCATCAACATCCACTCCACGGCCGAAGGTGTCTACCGCGTGCTGTTGGAGGGAGGCATGCGCTTGTTCGGCCCGGTCTACCGTAGTGAAATCCTGACACGTGACTGGCGTCGACGAGAGTTTCGCTGGGTTGCGATTCACGGTTCAAACGAGGACGTCTTGCCGCTCCGTGGTGTGCCAGCGGACGAGTTGTTGACTCGCTATGTCCAACAGGCCAGGGAGCTGGCACCGGGGATCCATTTGCAACAGGGCCCCGCCCTTCGGCCGGGTTTCCCTGCTCGAGTGGCGCGGTCAACGCCACGATTCACGGGCATGGCATCAGAGCAGCAGCTGGTTCTCACGTTGGCCCAGGACGTGACCGTCGAGGGTGTGCTGGTTCTGGCCATTCCGGGAAACGTGGATGCGGCTGAAGCAATCGACCTGGATCGCATGGGCCGCCTGCGTGCCCATGCACTGGTGGCACTGGCCCGGGCTCATCAGCTTGAAGAGTTGTCCCAGGAGCGTGTCCGCGCCGAGCAGGCATTGAAGGATATGGAGCAGGCCCGGACCGGCCTGGAAGAGGCCATTGCCGAGTCGCTCAAGGCAGCCGAGGCCAAGGGGAATTTCCTGGCCCAGGTTTCTCATGAACTGCGCACACCACTGAACGCGATTAATGGTTTCAGTCAGAAGCTGCTGAAACGGCTGCCGGCAAGCAATTCGCCAAAAATTCATCGCTATTCAAGCCAGATCGATACAGCCAGCCGACATCTGCTGTCTCTGATTGACGAGCTTCTGGATGTTAGTCGTCTGGAATCCGGACGGATGCCCGTCAGTATCGAGTCGGTCGAATTGTTGCCGTTGATTGAGGAAGTGGCCGGGATGGTGCAGCCACAGTACGAACGAGCCGGTAATCGTCTTCTGCTCGAGATGGATCAGGCGCCATCACGGGTTCAGACCGATGCCCTGAAATTGCGCCAGATACTGCTTAACCTCGTTTCCAATGCCTGTCGCTTCACTGACGATGGCTGCGTACGACTGTGTATCCGTGAGGAAAGGGTGGCTGGCGAGGATTCATCGAGATTGCTCATTCGTGTTGAGGATGACGGCGTGGGAATTGCCGCCGATGAGCAGGAAAGGATTTTCGAACCCTTCAGTCAGTCCAATCGTGAGCTGGATCGTCGAGTGGGTGGTGTAGGCCTTGGTCTGGCGGTGACCCGAAACCTGTGTGCCTTGCTGGGTGGTGAGATTTCCGTCAGCAGCCAGCCGGGTGAAGGCGCGACGTTTTCGATTGACTTGCCCATGCAGCCGACTCGTTCTGGGTTTTCTTCGGCAATCCCGGAGGTGATCGGCGACAAGATCCAGCGATCGGATGGTCAGCCCCTTCGCGTTTTCATGGTGGAAGACAACCGTATCAACCGGGAGCTGATGAGCGAGTTTCTCACAATGGAGGGGATGGTCGTTGCCTCGGCCGAGACCGCCGAGGCCGGACTGGACGCCATTCCTGACTGGCAGCCCGACGTGATCCTGATGGACATGCATCTGCCGGGTATGCAGGGGGATGAAGCGGTGCGCAAACTGAAGCAATCCCCCGCGACGAGTGCCATTCCGGTGATTGCGGTTTCTGCCTTTGCCGGTGATGCCATGCGCATGCGTGCACTGGAGGCCGGTTGCGCCTTCTATGAAACCAAGCCCGTGGACTTTTCCATCCTCCTGAATCGTATCGTCAGCCTTGCTGGCAAGGGGCAGGCATGAGCGCCGCTTCAACGCAGGGTTCACTGGTGTTTATCGGCAGCGGCATTACGCTCGGGCGCCATCTCATTACCCGTGCGATGTCGGAGATGGAATGCGCTGAAGTGGTCTTTTCCATGACCGATGGCTGGGCCCATGAATGGTTGTCCCGGCGTCACCCCGATGTGCGGCCACTGCAGGATTTCTACGCGCCCGACAAGGATCGCCGTCAGACCTACCGGGAAATGGACGCCGCCATCATGGCCGAGGTGCGGGCGGGCAAGCGGGTGTGTGCGGTGTTCTATGGTCACCCGGGTGTGTTTGCCGACGTGCCGCATGAAGTCATCCGCAAGGCCCGGGCCGAGGGTTACCCGGCCCGCATGGAGCCCGGCATTTCCGCAGAGGCCTGTCTCTATGCCGATCTGGGCATGGATCCTGGCCGGCGGGGTGTGCAGTCCTTCGAGGCGACCCAGTTTCTGGTCTATCAGCGCCAGCTGGACCCGACGGCCTTGCTGATTCTCTGGCAGGTGGCGCTGGCCGGGGATCTCGGTTGTACGAAGTTCGACGCCGAGGCCGGTCGCCTGCGGGTGCTGCGGGACAAATTGCTCAACTGGTACGCGCCCGAGCATGAGGTGATTCTGTATGAGGCTGCGCAATTGCCAATTGCCGAGCACCGGGCGGACCGCCTGGCACTGGCAGCCCTGCCGGAGGCCAGCTACAAGGAGTACACCACCCTGGTGATGCCACCTGCCCTGGAACTCGAAGCGGATGAGAGTGCCCTGGCCGCCCTGGGCTATTCCCGCCAGGATCTGGCGAGTTAGGGGATCTCAATCAGAGCTTCCCTGATCCCCCGGAGCGGGGCCGCCGAGCTGATCCAGGCCGATCAGCAGCCGCACGTCGGCGCGCTCGTCCAGTTCATCGGCCCGGGTGACGATCTGGATGCCCGGCAGGGAGTGACCGAGGGAGACGGCGCGTTCGGCCATGCCATCCCGGTAGCGGATATGGCTGCGCCACGGAGGCTGTTCCACCATTTCTTCATGCAGGGCCACCACGCGATGCCCGCGTGACTCCAGCATCATGGCCACCTGCACGCCGAGGCGGCGAACGCCGGAGCGATTCAGCAGTTCGATGTTGAGCCCGTCCGCCTGCCGTTCCAGTTCGGCAATGCGAGCCTCCCGGTCGCTGAGCAGTAATTCATAGCCGCCCATCGCCCCTTCCAGTGCCTCGATGCGCTGCCGGTTCTCGCGGATGTCGTCCCGGCCGGCATCAATGGATTGCTGAAGGCTGGCCGGGCTGGGTGGGGTCGCGGGCTGATGGCTGATCTGCAGCGAAGCACGGCGCCTCGGGGCCAGGCCATTGCCGGGCAGGTCCACGCCGGCGGTCAGATCCAGCGCCCAGCGTGGATTGAATCGCCAGCGCACACCGGGGCTGACACCCAGTGCCAGGCGATCCTGGAGATCGTCATCACTGAACGAGAGACCTGAATCGACCGCCAGTAGAAGGCTGACGGAATCATTGAGTGACTGGTTCAGCATGGCGCCACCGCGCAGGCCGGTGACCGAGCGCCATCCCGGTTGATCGGTGGCCGCCACATCCCAGCGGCCAAGGCGGGCGTGAACATGAAGATGATTGTCTTCGTTCTGGCGGATGCGGCTGGCGACGCCGATGGCCCCTTCGTGGTGGCCACTGCCGACGCCGCGCGCCTGTTCGGCTGTCAGCAGGCTGCCCTCCAGGAAGAAAGTGCTTTGCCGGTAGCCGGTGTCGGCGAAGGGAACGGCGAGATTGATTCTGAAATCCCGCAGGCCGGCCTGATCACCCAGGTGGAGATAGCGGGGTGTGATGGCCAGGGTCTGGCGGGTGGGCAGGGAAAAGGCCACCCCCGTTTCCAGCAGGAAGCCGTCACCGATTCCCGTGCCGTAATCGAACCATCGCAGCTCAAGCCGTTGACTGACGGTGTCGTCGGCCCCGGCCAGCCCGATGGCAGGGATGGCATGCGCGGTTGCCGAGGCCGCCGAAAACAGGATGAGACAGAGCAGAGTTCGTTGGAGTGACATGTCTTCCATCGGGCGGCTGGCGAATCAGGATGGTTCAGTCTCTGCAACGGCCACTGTCGGGAAAACTTGAGCCGGGGAGGGGCTCCATTCGGGGGGTACGCCCCGTCAGGCCGCTGTTCTAGGATGCGCGGAGGTGTCCATTGAATCCGCCGCGCTCCATGACGACGGCGGCGGTCAATGGCTGGAAGTGATGAATCAAGAGGGGGAGGAATGAGCGATACGCTCCTGCAATCGCTGTTGCTGGCCGCGGTCATTATCCTGGTTGCCGGTTTTCTGATCTGGCGGGTCATGCGCTGGATGAAGGGCAGTGTCCGCATTGAACTGGATCGGGGTGCCTTCATGGCGGGTGAGACCATTCGTGGGCAGTGTCGGATCACTGCCCGCCAGCTGATCGAGTCGGAGAAGCTGGTGGTGGCCCTGGTGGGCGAAGAAGTGACCGAGACTCGGCGTCCGGCGGGTGGTCGACGCAACGGGCATCGTGTCCGCCGGCGCCGCCGGGAAATCTACCGTGACGAAACCATGCCTCTTGCCGAGCGGCACATCGCCGCCGGCAGCGAGGAGAGCATTCCCTTCGAGATGCCGGTGCCGGATTCGATACCGGGACGGAGCAAGGCCGAAGGCTGGATGGCCCTCGGCCTGCAGACCGGTGCCGAATGGCTGAGCGGTCGCCGGACGTATCTGAGCTGGAAGCTGGTGGCCCGATTGCAGTGCCGTGGCCTGAATCTGGGCACCAGCCGTCACATCAGTCTGCGTTGATCAGAGCTTCCCACGATGATCAGTCGCCGGGTCATCAGTTCGGGGGCATCAGTGCTCGAACAGCGCCGGTGGCAGAAAGGCCAGGGGACGGTCACTGCCCGTAATGCGCAGGGTCTGTGACTGGCCCTGACGGAATAGCGTCAATATGACTTCTTCGTCGGCATCGAGCCCGCGGATGGCGCGAATCATGTCTCGCGGCGTTTGGACCGTTTCATCATTCACAGCCTGGATGACGTCGCCCGCCTGCAGCGCTAGCTCGCTGTCGGCCGGTACCTCGAGCACCAGCACCCCCGAGTCCGTCCCGAAATAGTCTGCCAGGCCCGGATTCATGCCCATCAGGCGAACCCGCATCCAGGGATTGTCCCCCAGACGGCGAAGATGCTGAAGCTGCTGCTCCACCTGGCGGCCGATTTCCCGGCCCTCCAGGCCGGTCAGCCCGGGAACGCCTTCCATGTGCCGATGAATTACGGGCCCCCGCGGCGGACCGGCATGGTCCAGCTCCACTTCCAGTTCCAGGCGGTTGCCGTTGCGCATGACTTCCAGTACCAGCGGCGACTGCGATTGATGGGCGCGCACCGACTGGGCCAGTATCCGACTGGCCTGCCGCTCCTGACCCAGGGGGCGGTTATTGACGGCCGTAATGATATCGCCGACCTGCAGGCCGGCTTCGGCAGCCGCGCTCTCTTCCACCACACCGTCCACGCGCACGCCGGACGGCTCATCCGACGCACTGATGCGGATGCCCAGCCGTGGACCACGCACCACGCGCATGGCCTGCACCACCGGTTCACGAATGTCGTCCTCGTGCAGCATGGCGCTCAGCCGGGCCAGACGACGGGCCGCCTCCTGCATGTCATGGCGTGCTTCTTCCATCTCTTGCTGCAGTGCTTCCCGGCGTTCTTCGGAGAGCGGCGAAGTGCCGGCCTGAGCTGCCTGACATGGCTCGCTCATCAACAGGTACATCAGGGTGAACAGGAAAATCATCAGGGCTTTCATCATCATGACCTCCAGTGAATCAAAGGATGGCCGCATCGGCGAAGAGAAGACTGTCGTTCTCCGATGCTTCCAGTATCAGGGCGGCTTCCAGCAGGTGGACTTTTTCCTGCCAGAGCCGATGGCGCTCCTTGGGCTCCCGGCTGTCAGCCAGCCGGGTGTCGAGACGATCAAGGCGCTGATCCAGCGCATCGATGGTGCTGGCCGCATCCAGGCTGAGAGGAACCTGACCACTGCCCATCAGGCGCCGCACATCCCGCAGCTCCATGGCTTCTGCCTGCAGTGCTTCGGCGGCCAGGCTGTGATGCAGGCCGTTGCCGGCCCGGTCACCGGGTGGCGTGTGCTCGAGTACTGTAACCATCAGCAATCCGGCCAGGCTGGCGGCCAGCGCCAGGGGCAGAATTGGCGGGCGCCGGCTGCCACTGTCCGGTGCCGGGCGCTTCATCCCGGCGCGGATGGCCTCCCAGGCCGCGTCGGGTGCCGCCAGCGCCGGCAGGGCGCGCAAGGCGGCCTGCTGTTCGGATAAGGCGGCCATGGCCGAGCGGCATTCCTCGCAGTCACTGACGTGACGGCTCACGGCTGTGTCCACCGGCTCCCCGTCGTTCATTGCCATCAGCTCGCGCGTTGTTGCGTGCATTGCCTCACCTCCTCGGCCAGCAGCGTCCGCAGCCGTTCATGGGCGCGGGCCAGGCGGGACTTGGAATAACTCACCGACTGCCCGCACAGCTCGGCGATCTCGGCATGGCTGTAGCCTTCCACTTCCTTCAGCCACATCACCATGCGGTCTTCCGTGTCCAGACGATCCAGCAGCCGCCCCAGGTCATGGCCTTCATCGGTCCTTTCCCGGGCTCCGGTTTCGTCGACTGAGTCCAGCGGTTCACGCCGAGACTCCCAGTGATTCCTCAAATGCATCAGGCAGCGGTTGACCACAATCCGCCGCAACCACATCCCGAACGGCGCTTCTCCCCGCCACTCCGACAGCTTCCCGAAGGCCTGCAGGAAACTGTCCTGCAATGCATCCTCCGCCGCCGACGCCTCACCCAGCATGCGCCGGGCCAGGGTAAACACCGGCGCGGAATAGCTACGGTACAGACGCTCGCAGGCAGCCATGTCACCCCCGGCGGCGGCCCGGACGGTGTCATCGTCAATGGCTTGGCGAAATCCCTGTGTCATGGTTCTGCTTTCCGCGGCGTCCTCTATTGGATGCGCGGGACGGGGAAAAGGTCGCAGGGGAGGGGGGAATTAGTGCTGAGTTCTGAGTTCTGAGTGCTGAGTGGGTGCTGATCGGAGGGGCTGGGGGCGATCGGAGGGGGTGGGCTTTCGGCTGGCACCGGGCTTGAATCGTTAATCGGACGGTGGCTTTAGAGGTGTCGGGTGGCTTGGAGTGTTGCGGCTTCGAACGTGAGGCGTAAGGCGTAAGGTGTGAGGCGGCAACCCGGGCACTTACGGCGCCCAACGGCTGGCCACAGGCCGGCCTTGTTCGCGCGCAGCGCGGAAGCCGAAGGCTTCGGCCTTTCACCTCACGCCTTACGCCTCACCAGCCCCTCGAAGCCCCACACCCCAAAGAACCCCATCCCCTCCGGCCAGCACTCACTCAGCACTCAGCACTCAGCACTCAGCACTAATAATGCGGCGGCACTTCTTCTTCCGAAGCACCCGATCCCTTGTCCTGAAGGACGCGAATTCGCTCGGCCAGTTCTCGCTGATGTTCCTTCAGGGCATCGATTTCCTGTTGCTGACGGTAAAGGGTGTCGCTCATCTCCGTCAGGCTGTGTTCCTGGAAGGCGAGTTTCTCTTCCAGTCGATTGAGACGATCTTCGCTCATGCTGCATGACTCCCGAAGCGGCGGCTTGGGCCTCCCGCTGATCAAGGGCGTCATTATGGCATGCGCCGGGCAGCTTCTCAGTAGGGGCTGGCCGCCGTGGCGGGCGAGTTGTGGGTATCTTCCACGGACTGACCCTTGAGGGCCTGTCTGAGTTCGCGGGTATTTTCGCGCAGTTGCTCGGCGATGCTGAATATCTCATCGGCCCCCTGGGCATTGGACTGGGCGGCGCGATCAATCTCCTGGGAGGCGGAGGTGAACTCGGCAATGCTGGTGGTCTGGCGCCCCAGGTCTTCGGCGATGGCCTGGATGCGCTCGGCCACGTCCAGCACGAAGCTGTCACCCTTGGTGATGGCGCCGGTGGCCCGTTGCACCAGACGCTTGATGTTCTCCGAGGACTCCTTGGTCTTCACCGAAAGGGCTCGGACTTCATTTGCCACCACGGCGAACCCCCTGCCGTTGTGGCCGGCGCGGGCCGCTTCCACCGAGGCGTTCAGGGCCAGGAGATTGGTCTGAAAGGCAATCTCGTTGATCAGATCAACGATCTCCGCGATTTCCCTGGACGCCGAGCCGATATCCCGCATGGCGGCGGTCAGGGAAAGGGTTTCCTCGGTAGTCAGCTCGACGGTGTCACCATTGCTGTCCTTGCGACCAATGGTGATGCAGGCCGTTTCCCGAACCCGCTCATCATTCTGGGTAACCGACTGGCGGATATGCATCAGGGTGGCGTTCATCTGCTGGATGGAGGCGGCTTCCTGCTGGGCCGAACTGGACAGGGTTTCCGCCTTGGCGCGCAGGCTGTCCATGGCGCCGCTGAGTTCTTCGCAGCAGCTGGTGACCTTCTCCAGCAGTTCACGGAGATACATTTTCACGCCATTCACATGGTCGGAAAGATCTTCCTTGTTGTTGCGCACGGTGATGATTCGTTCCACATCACCCAGTTCCCCGAGCAGGTCCACCAGGAAACCGTCGGAGACCGCCTGCATGTCCAGCAACATGATGCGGAACAGGGCGCGTCGGGCACGATTCCGGAAGAAGGGACGAAAAAAGTAGTCTCGTCGCAGCTGATCTTCCAGCAGTTGCATGTAGAGGGCGTAACTGCCCATGTACCATTTCTGGGGAAGGCCGATCTGGTTGTGGAGCTGGCCAATTCGCAGCCGCCTTTCGAAGTACTTCAGGTCAATGCCGCGTTCACCGGCCAGCCCCCATTGCAGCATGTATTCGGTCTGGGCCGATTCAAGGTGTTCTCTCAGGCGGGCCAGGGGAATATTGTTGCGTTCGGCATATTCGTTGAAGAAGCCGAGACTGGATTCATGCTCGAACTGGAAGTCATAGAACTTTCGGGCAATCCGACTGGCCCTTTTCTTCAGCCAGGGTTGGAGGCGGCGTATGGTGTTCAGTTCCGCTTGCCCCAGATTCATGAAACTCAGGCGCAGGGAAAGGTTCGTCTCATTGATCCTCAGCTTCTCACACAGCATGTTTCCGTCCTTTCCATGACAGGCTTTCCCCGTTGCCGGGGGTAGAGGCGCCTCTGAACAGAGGTGCCTTGAGTGAAAGTGAATGTCTATCGCTGAATGTTTGCCGTAATCGGCTGCCTGTCCATGGTGATCTTCACCATTCGGCGGGGAGGGGAGTCAGCTGTGGGGAAGTTCCAGGCGTGTGGCCAGGCGCGACAGCTCAGTCAGTGAGCTCACGCCGAGTTTCCGCATCATGTTTCGACGGTGATTACCCACGGTATTGGTGCTGATGTTGAATCGCCTGGCGAGGCCATTGGCGCACAGGCCTTCGGCCATGGCGCCGAGAATCTCCAGCTCCCGGGTGGTGAGCCGGTCCAGCGTGAGGGGGGTAAGCGCACCATCGTCGCGACTCTGCTGAAGGCGCCGTTCGGAGTCGGGGTCGAGGAAGCGTTCACCACGTTGAACAGCATGCAGTCCCGTTCGCAGCGCCTCCAGACTGGCCCGCTTGTTGATGTAGGCGCGGGCACCCAGTTCAAGTGCTCGAGCAATGATGCCCGCATCACTGTGGCGGCTGAAGGCAACGATGCCGGGCAAGTGGCCTTTCCTCTGTTGCCATTCGCTGATCAGTGACAGGCCGTCCCGATCCGGCAGGGAAAGATCCACGACGGCGAGATCCGGATTCTGCCGACACAGCGCCATGTCCGCTTCGGCGGCATTGGCGCACTCCAGCACCCGAAAGTCGTGCTCCAGGGCCTGGCGGACACCCATGCGCACCACCGAGTGATCGTCCACCAGCATGACCAGCGGTTTCCCGGTTGCCGAAGGGATTTCCGGGGCAGCACTCATGACAGTTCATCCTCGATCGGGAAACGGGCGCTCAGGCGAAACCCGCCCCAGGGTGAGGTGCCGGTGCTCAGCTCCCCCCCGAGTGCCGTGCACCATTCCCGTATCTGTTCCAGGCCGACGCCGCTGAGGCGGTTGTTGGTTGGGGGCGTGATTCCCTGTCCGTCGTCGTCGATGTGCATCATCAGCTGCCAGCCCTGTCCATCGGCCGCTTCCAGGCCCAGGTGGACAGCGATTCTGGTGGCGGCCGGTCTGGCGTGGCGCATGATGTTGGTCAGGGATTCCTGGATGATTCGGTAGGCAATGGTCTTTGCCGGGTCGCGGATTCCGGCAATCTGTGGATCGATTCGCGTGTCCACCGACATGCCGGATTCCCGGATTCCGAGACGGCGAATGCAGTCGTCCACGGCCTGGGGCAGGTTCAGATTGTCGAGCAAGGGCGGGCGGGTTCGATTGATGAGATGGTCCACCGTGTCGTGAACACGGCGGGTTGCGTCTTCGATCCGCTTGAACAGGGATTCCAGTTCATCCGAGTGTTGCGGCATGCGCTTTCGGGCCAACTCCAGGTTGACCGCAATGCTGACCGCCTCCTGCGCCAGATCGTTGTGGATCAGCTTGGCCAGGGTTCGCCGATAGTCGTTTTCCCGCTTGATCAGCTGCCGCCCGTTGCGACGGTTTTCCTCAAGCAGGCGGCGGAGCTGTTCATTGCTGTCACGACGCTCACGGGGATCCACGACCACGGCCGTGGCAACGGCCGATTCACCGTGGCCGGTGGAATAAATGGTGACCAGCACGGGAAATTCCTCGCCACCGGCGTTCCTTGCCCGCACGGGACGACGCGGTGCCATGGCGCGATCCTGGGGCCCCCGGTCAAGGAAATGACGCACGAGCTGGCGATGATGGGGTGCGACGGAACCGGGCAGCAGGCGTTCCAGGGCAGTGCCGAGCATCTGGTCACGCCGATAGCCGAACATGCGCTCCGCGCTGCGGTTGAAGGCCACGATCCGCTGGCCGGCATCAATGGTGACCACGGCTTCATGGGCGATTTCGACGATATGTTCAAGATGGCCGGTATCCTGCGAATACGGGGCGATCATGCGATTCCTGTTCCCATCGGCTGACGACAGCGGCATCCCCCGCTGTGCCCAGGCCGGGCAAGATTCAATTCACCCCCTCCCCGTGGGGGCCAGTGTAATGATGCACCCTCTGGCTTTGATCCGTGATCGGTGCTCGATCCCGCCCTGCAATCATCCAAGGCGACCGGACGCGATCAAATGGTGAAATTCACCATCATCAAACTCAGGGGTGATTGGCATCAATATACCCTCTGAGTCCATTGCCAGGGTATGGGTTCCGGCACCCGCGAATTCGCTTTCCCTTGCCCCGGTGTCGGCCAGCGGTGGTAATGGGTCCCGGGCTGGGGCATCATCCGGGCCGGTTTCCCCGGGAATGGGCAGGGTTCGAATGTCTGATCACACCGCAATGCAGGCGTTGCTTTCGTCAGAAATGGGCGAGACGCTGCGAGGTGATGCGGATCTGACCGCATGCAATACCTTTGCTGTGCCGGCCCGGGCGGCCTGGCTGGCCCAGGTGGAGGATCCGGCGCACCTGCCTGAGCTGATGGCCGCGGCCGGTGAGGCGGGGCTGCCGCGCCTGGTGCTGGGGGGCGGCAGCAACGTGCTGTTCACCGGGGATTATCCGGGCCTGGTGCTGCTGATGGCCAATCGCGGCATCACGGTGGAGCCCGGTGAGTCGGGGCACGATCGCGTGCGCGTGGCGGCCGGCGAGAACTGGGATGCCTTTGTGCGCTGGTCCCTGGCGCAGGGTTATTGCGGGCTGGAGAACCTGATTCTGATTCCCGGTTCGGTGGGGGCGGCACCGATCCAGAACATCGGGGCCTACGGGGTCGAGGTGGCGGCCTTCATTGATCATGTCCGTGTCTGGGATCGGGAAACGGGGGCCTTCCGCGAACTGTCCGCCCCGGACTGCCGCTTTGCCTACCGGGATTCCCTGTTCAAGCAGGAGCGGGATCGCTATGTGGTGGTGGAGGTCAGCTTCCGCCTGCCGAAGGCGGGTCTGCCCCGGCTGGATTACCGTGGCATCCGTGAGATGCTGGCCGAGCGTGGCATCCAGGAACCGTCGGCCGCTGACGTGGCGGCGGTGGTGGAGGCATTGCGCCGCAGCAAGCTGCCGGATCCGTCACAGACCGGCAATGCCGGAAGTTTCTTCAAGAACCCCGTCGTGCCCCTGGCCCGGGCCGAGGCCTTGCGCCGTCAGCATCCCGACCTGCCGCTTTTCGAGCTGCCGGAAGGCCAGTGCAAGCTGTCCGCCGCCTGGCTGATCGAGCGCGCCGGCCTCAAGGGCTGGCGCCAGGGGGCCGCCGGGGTGTCGGAGCGCCATGCCCTGGTTCTGGTCAACCACGGCGGTGCCAGTGGCGCAGAGGTGTGGGCGGTGGCGCGGACGGTCATGGACACCGTGGCGGATCGCTTCGGCGTTCAGCTGGAGCCGGAGCCACTGGTTCTCTGACCCCCCGTCCGGGGGGAGGTATCGTCCGGCGGCTCGGGCTAGACTGTCCGGGTGATCAATTACGCCCTGGAGTGATGAAATGATGATGCGTCGATGCCTTCTCGCCAGCCTGCTGGCCCTTCCCCTGACCCTGCTGGCCGATACGCCCAACGTGGAGCCCGGTCTGTGGGAGCACACCAGTGTGACCCGGATCAGCGGGGCGCCGATGGAGATTCCGGAGCAGGAGTACACCCAGCAGGAGTGCCTGACCCAGGAAGAGCTGGATGAGCCGGATTTCTTCATCCAGGAAGGTGATGGCTGCGATTTCTATGATCAGGAAATCTCCAGCAGCGGCATGAGCTACACCATGATCTGCAGTGATCATGAAATCGGTACCAGTGTTCGCATGGATGCCTCCCTGAGTTTCTTCGGCGATAGAATGGAAGGCGTCATGGAGGGTGAGATGGATTCCCCCATGGGGCAGCTGACCATGATCGTTGAAATGAGCGGCGAGCGCATCGGCGACTGCTGAGCCGCGCTGTCTGCCTCAGGAGCTGCAGGACAGCATGGAGCAGCCCGCCCGGTGCCGGGCCCATTCCGGTCGCCGGGCGGCATGGGCTTCATGCTGCGGCTGTTCCTCGCAGGGCCGCTGCAGGACCGTCATCAGTGTTTCTAGCGGGCCCGTGTCGCCGGCCTCGGCGGCATCAATGGCCTGCTGGGCCAGATAGTTTCTGAACACGTACTTGGGGTTGGCGGCGAGCATTTTCTCCCGCCGCAAGGCTTCCGGCAGGGAATCACTGCTGACCCGCTTCCCATAGCGCTCGAGCCATTCCTTCACCCGGCGCCCTTCCTTTTCCCGCAGATCCTCCCGATAGAAGGCCTCCCGCACCGTTTCCGTTGACGGGGCCGCGAGGTCCAGTTCCACCAGCTTGCGGAAGAACAGGGTCATGTCCAGCTGGGCCGCTTCCAGGGTGGTGAACAGGTCCTGAACCAGTGGCTCGTCGTTGTCCTGTATGCGCTCGATGCCCAGCTTGTCGGCGTACATGGCCCGGAAATGGCGGGCGTAGTCCCGGTCATAGGCGGCCAGGCCGTCGTCAAAGACCTGCTGATCCCGGATCAGCGGCGACAGGGCGCGGGCCAGGCATTGCAGGTTCCAGTGGGCGATCTCGGGCTGGCGGCCGAAACAGTAGCGCCGGCCCTGGGCATCGGTGGTGTTGGGGGTCCACAGGGGATCGAAATCCTCCAGCCAGCCGTAGGGGCCATAGTCGATGGTCAGGCCGAGGATGGACATGTTGTCCGAATTCATCACCCCGTGAACGAAGCCGACCCGCATCCAGTGGGCCACCATGAGGGCGGTGCGTTCGCAGACCGTGTGAAAGAGTTTCGCGTAACGATCCGGATCATCGACGGCGATGTCCGGGAAATCCCGGTCGATGGTGAAGTCGGTGAAGCGGCGCAGCAGTTCGGTTTCGCCCCGGGCCATGAGCATCTCGAAATGACCGAAGCGGGTGAAGGAGGGCGACACCCGGCAGACCACGGCTCCCGGCTCCGCTTCGGGATGGCCGTCATAGAACATGTCGCGGACGACGTCCTCGCCAGTGAGGCAGAGTGTCAGGGCGCGGGTGGTGGGAATGCCCAGGTGATGCATGGCCTCGCTGCAGACAAACTCGCGCAGGGAAGAGCGCAGCACGGCCCGGCCATCGGCCATGCGGGAATAGGGGGTGGGGCCGGCGCCCTTGAGCTGCAGCTCCCAGCGCTCGCCCGCCGGGTTGATGGCTTCGCCCAGTGAAATGGCCCGTCCGTCACCCAGTTGGCCGGCCCAGTGGCCGAACTGATGCCCGCCATAACAGGTGGCGAAGGGCAGCATGCCATGCAGCAGGCGGTTACCGCTCATGGCCGCCACGAAGGCCGGGTCGCGAATGTCTTCCTCGCTCAGGCCCAGCGTGTCCGCCATGGGGCGGGAAAAGGAGAGCAGGCGGGGCTGGCGCACCGGCGTGGGGGGCACTCGCGACCAGCAGATACCCTGCACGGCCCGCGGGCGGTTCTCGCCCTCGGTTTCACCGGGCAGTTCGTGGACGAAGCGATTGTCGAAATGCAGTAACGGCATGGTGCGATTGCCTGGTTGGCCGGGGGTCGGTGTGACCGGGTTTGGCAGCAGGAGCATCGTGGGCTATCTTCATCCATTCTCCCGATGACAGATCAAAACACAAGGACTCGAACATGTTTCGCCATGCCATGAGAAAGGGGCTGCTGTTTGCTGCGCTGTTGCTGCCGATGCATGCGGTCACGGCCGAGCCGATGGATTATGAATGGTTGCGTTCAGTGGATCGGGATGTGCTGGATTGCCCCTTCCGCGGACAGATCGATTTCGAGCATGGCGAGATCGAGTGCGGTCTGATTGAAGTGCCCGAGAACCGGGAGGTGCCGGCCAGCCGCAGTATCGAGCTGCATTATGTGCGCATCGCCGCCAAGCCCGAGAACGAGGATGATGTGCGTGAAGATCCGGTCATCTACCTGACCGGTGGCCCCGGCGTGCAGGTGGCCGGTTATGTGTCGCGCCTGCGTGATCATTCCATCCTCAAGCGCCGGGATCTCTACATCCTGGAGCAGCGGGGCATTGGCAGTTCCGGTGATTTCTGCCCCTTCTTCAATGACCGTAACCCGGCCGTGCGAACACGCGACAGCTTTGAAGGCGCCGCCCGCGGCTTTCAGGAAAGCGCACGCGCCTGTTTCGAGAAGGCCGCTGCCCGGGGTGTGGATATCCGTGGCTACAACACCATCGAAAATGCCCGCGACGTGCGTGCCCTGCGCATGGCCCTGGGCTACGAGCGATGGAATGTCTGGGGCATTTCCTATGGCTCGGTGCTGGGCCAGGCCCTGATCAAGGAAGACCCGGCGGGCATTCGCGCCATGGTGCTGGATGCCATCGTGCCGCTGGACCTGCATGAGCTCATGCGCATCAGTCACTGGTTTGCACGGGATCTGGAGAAACTGCACGAGGCCTGTGCCGACCAGCGGCGCTGTGCCCGCGCCCATGCCGACCTGGAAGAACGCTATCTGGCGGCCATCGATCGCCTGCGGGAGCAGCCGATGGAAGTTTCGGTGCCCGAGAGCGTTCGCTTCCCGGACGGCAAGGCCTGGTTCTTCCAGGACCTTGTGGCCGGCATGCCCTTCAGTCTGCTGTACGAACAATCCAATCATCCGGCCCTGCCGGCCATCATGGCTCGGCTCAGTCGGGCCGTTGAAGAACGTGATGAGGATTTCTTCCGAGCCATGGCCGTGGCGGACACCAGTGGTGGTTTCCGCTCCAGCATGGGCATGGGGC
This sequence comes from Natronospira bacteriovora, assembly GCF_030848495.1. Lineage (NCBI taxonomy): Bacteria > Pseudomonadati > Pseudomonadota > Gammaproteobacteria > Natronospirales > Natronospiraceae > Natronospira > Natronospira bacteriovora. Next base: position 176,018 of record NZ_JAVDDT010000005.1, on the reverse strand, counting down.
TCGCCGTACGCTGTCTGGACGGCTACATCGATGAGCAGGCCCGGCTCTTCCCCGGCGACCTGGAGCGCTACCCGACACTGACTTCGGCCTTCGGTCACCCCGATGTGGTGGCCGACGGGCCGGCCCTGTGCCGTGAAGTGGGGCTGACGCCCCGGCCACGGGAGCAGTACGAACAGCCGCGCACCGACCTGCCCATCGTGGTGGCCAATGGTGCCTGGGATCCGATCACCCCGCCGCCCCTGGCCCGCTACATCATGGATGGCCTGGCGAACGGGCGCTATGTGGAATTCCCCCACGCTGGCCACGGCCCCACCCGCTCGGTGGACTGCGCCGGGGATTTCATGAACGATTTCTTCGATGACCCCACGGCGGCTCTGGACGAGGAATGTGTGGAAAGTGGCGAGGAAGCCGCGCGCTTCCTCGAGCGCATCTACGAGACCCGCGCCCCGCTCAAGGGTGTGCTGCTGATGGAAACCCGGCCCGAGGCCGTGCCCATGCAGGCCGCCTGGGCCGGCGGCTCGATTCTGTTGAGCGGCGCCGGTTTGCTGGTCATGGGCATTGCCTTCATCGGCGGGCGCATCAACCGCCAGCCCCTGCCGGATCGCCGCGGCGGCAGCCGCCGCCTGGTCTTCCTGTCCACCGTGCTCATTCTCGCCTGGCTGATCGGCATGGCGCTGGCCGCCTGGCGCACCGGCGAGCTGAGCGAGGCCCTGTTCCTGGCCGGTTTCCTGCCCTGGGCCGGCTGGGTCGCCTGGTTGGCGCCCCTGGCCCTGCTCACCGCCATCGCCGCTGCTGTTCAGGTGGCACGGCATTATGTGCGCTTCCACCTTGCCCAGCTGATCGGTCTTGGACTGGTGTTGCTCGGGGTGGTGAGTCTGAGCCTGTTCGGACTGGCGTGGGATCTGTGGCCGTTGTGACGAGGGAATGGTGAAAGGCTGGACCACGAAATGGACACGAAATAAAACCGTTAAAACATTTAGCCGCGAGATGGACGCTAAATGGACGCGAAATGAAAAGACAGAAGATTATTGGCCACAGATGAACGCAGATAAACGCAGATGTTTGGCTGTGCGTGGGGGGGCGCCGTGCTGATTCGGAGGGGCCGTGCCTGCGGAGGGTGTGAGGGATTGGACCACGAAATAGACACGAGACAAAAGACAAAAGATTATTGGCCACAGATGAACACGGATGGACACAGATTGGTCTCTGGCACGGCGGGCGCTTATTGCCCGCTGTGGGAGCGGCTTTCAGCCGCGATTGGGGTCGCGGATGAATCCGCAAATAGTCGGTCTTGTACCATCTAACGCCATCCAACCACCCACGACACGAGCCCCAGCCTTGCAGTTGCCGGTCACTCGACTAGGCTCAAATTGAAGGGGTCGAAAAAATTCAGGGCAGAGTTTCCATAAAGGCCCCTGCAATGTGTATTCGGGGAGCCTGCCTCACAACCGCTGTCGTCATGATGGCAAAGGGGGCTGGATGCGATTGTTTACCGCCTTGTTGCTGGCCGTGCTGGTCTCGGTCAGTCTGTTCATCTTCATGCATGGTCTCATTGCCACCGATGAAGAACCCGCCGTGGAGGTGGTGCAGAAGCGCGTGGATGTCTTCCATCGCCAGCATCGGGAGGAACGCGTGGAGCCACGTCCGCGGGTGATGCCCGAACCGCCGGAGGAGCTGCAGCCGCCAATGCCTGAAACCGTCTCGGTGACGCCAACGGAGACGACACGCTTCGAGATCGAGACCCCGGACATGCCGGATCTCAGCACCATCAGCAATGGCGTATCCATCGGAACCCCGTCCGGTCGTGGCGTAAATGGGGGTGATGGTGATGCCATTCCCGTCGTCCGGGTGGAGCCTCAATGGCCGCGTGAAGCCCTGATTCAGGGTATTGAGGGCTGGGTACGGCTGGAATTTACCATCCGCAGCGATGGCTCGGTGGGCAATATTCGCGTCATCGAATCCACCCCGGCCCGCCTGTTTGACCAGGCCGCCGTCCGCGCTCTCCAGCGCTGGCGCTTCCGCCCGAGAATGGTGGATGGCCGGCCGGTGGAGCGGCAGGCCACACAGGTGATCGAGTTCAGTCTGTCAGAATGAAAAAAACGGCCGCCGAAAGGCGGCCGTTGTGACGAGGGAATCGTGAAACGGCAAAGGCAAAACATTTAGCCGCGAGATGCACGCGAAATGGACACAGATTGGTCTCTAGCACGGCGGGCGCTTATTGCCCGCTGTGGGAGCGGCTTTCAGCCGCGATTGCGATCTATTGGCTGGCACGCCCGCCTTTTGAAACCCCCTGTAGGTGCCGGCAATCGCCGGCCGGGGTCAATCAGCTGTCGTTGATATCGACGCCGAGGCGTTTGAGTACATCCGGACCCGGGAAGCCGTCCGGAACCAGGTCCCGGTCGCGCTGGAACCGGGCCAGGGCGCGGCGGGTATTGGGGCCGAGGATGCCGTCCACGGCTCCGCTGTCGAAACCGCGCTCATTGAGGGCGCTCTGCAGGGTCTTGACCTGATCCCGGCTGAGCCGGGGAGCGTCTTGCGGGGGCGGGTTGTGCAGGCCACTGCCACCGGCGATGCGATCTGCCAGGTGCCCGACGGACAGGGCGTAATACTCGGACCGGTTCCAGCGCATGATGACCTTGAAATTGCCGTACACCAGGAAGGCGGGGCCCTGGTGACCGGCAGGAATGAGCAGGGCGGCATCGATATCCGCATCACCCGGCGGGTAGCCGTCCGGGCGGCGAATCCCCATGCGGCTCCATTCCGCCAGCGGGCGGGCGTTTTCGCGCCCGGCCAGGCTGTAATCGAAGCTGTCGGGCAGCACCACTTCCCGGCCCCAGCGCCAGCCGGTTTCCCAGCCGATGCCCTGGAGGAAGTTGGCCGCCGATGCCATGGCGTCGGGCAGGCTGCCCCAGAGGTCGCGACGACCGCTGCCATCGTGATCCACGGCGTAGCGCAGGAAGACCGAGGGCATGAACTGCACATGGCCCATGGCCCCGGCCCAGGACCCCTCCATCTGTCGGGGGTTGATGGACCCTTCATCGATGATGCGCAGGGCCGAGATGAGTTCGCCCCGGAAATAGTCGCTGCGGCGCGGGTCACAGGCCAGAGTGGCCAGGGAGTCGATCACCGACATGCGGCCGAAGTAGCTGCCGTAGTTGGTTTCCAGCCCCCAGAACGCCACCAGGTACTGGGCGGGCACGCCGTATTCCCGGGCCACGGAATCCAGCAGCTCCCGATGTTCTTCCAGCAGGGCGCGGCCACGGGCCACCCGCTGCTCGGTCACGCGCCGATTGAGGTAGTCGGCGAAGGTGGTGGTAAATTCCGGCTGGCGGCGGTCCAGCTCGATGACGCGCTCGTTGAAGCGGGCCGCACCCAGGCTGTCACGGATGACGGGCTCCGAAATGCCCTGCGCCCTGGCCTTCTGGGCGATCCCGTCCACGCAGCTGGCGAAGGCATGATCGTCCATGGCGCCGGCCTTGCCGGCCGCGATGGCCAGTAACAGCATTGGCGCCAGGGTGATGCGGCGGAGGAGGGGCATCCGTGCGGCCGTGGCAATGGTCATGATCAAGCGCAATCCAGTGGCAGATGGATGAATCCGGGTTTCCATTAAGGGACAGTCGTCATCTCCCGACGGTTCCTTCCCGGGCTCAGCTTCCTTACGATAGACATTCCTTCAATCCGGATGATGCCATGAGCGAATGCCGATTTGTGATTTTTTATCGCTGGGAGCTCAAGGCGAAGCGGGAGGAAGACTTCCGCGAGGCCTGGGAAGTGCTGACCCGGCTCTACAGTCAGCTCTACGGTTGCGCCGGCGGGCGCCTGCACCGCAGTGATGACGGTACCTGGCTGGCCTACACGGAATGGCCGGATCGGGATCGCTATCTTCTGGCGGTGGAGCGTGGCATACCGGACGAGAGCGTGGCGAAGGCCATGAATGCGGCGGTGGAACGGCGTCTGGATCCGGTGTTCATGGAGCTGCGTTCGGATCTTTTGTGACCGCCGTCCGAAGGCGGGTTGAACCCTGCCCCGGTCTGGCCGTCTGATGGTTTGATGCTCCCTCTGAACCCCCTGAAAATTCTCGACAATAAAGGCTGAACATGCAGAAGCGAACGGATATTCGATGGCTGCCGGTCTGGCTGATCTTGCCGGTTCTTTTTTTTGCCTTCCCTCTCATGGCCAAACAGGCCCTGGATCATTCCGTCTATACGGAATGGAATCGCATCACCGAACAGGCCATCTCCCGGGATGGTGAGTGGGCCCTGTGGGCCATGAGCCCCGAAGAGGCCGATGGCGAGTTGGTGGTGAGAGCGACCGGGGGTGAGCGGGAGTTCCGTTTCGAGCGTGGCGAGAGCGGTGCCTTCAGTCACGACAGTCGCCACGTCGTGGCACTGGTCAAGCCGAGCCATGAGGCAAGCCGTCAGGCCCGCCTGAAGAATCTTTCCGATGAGGAAAAACCCAAGAATGAGCTGCTGCTGCTGAATCTGGATTCCGGCGAAGCGCAGCGCGTTGAACGTGTCCGCTCCTACCGCCTGCCGGGCGAGTCTGGCGACTGGCTGGCCTGGCTGCATGGTGTGCCCGAAGCCGATGAGGCGGCCGAGGAAGACAGCGGTGTGGACGCCGGTGGCAACGGCAACGGCAACGACAACGGACGTGCCGATGACCAGACCGCCGGTACGACGTTGGTGCTGCGTTCACTGAAGGACGGCAGCGAGCACCGTTTCGATCATGTCAGTGACTACGCCTTTTCCGATGACGGCCATCGCCTGGTGTTCACCCTTGTCAGTGAGGATGGCAGCGATGACGGCATTTTCGTGCATGACACCGAGGCCGGCCAGACCCGGGCGTTGAAGACCGGTTTCGGTCATTACACCGGCCTGGCCATCGACGAGGCGGGCACCCAGGTGGCCTTCCTGTTTCAGGCCCGTTCCGACGAGGACGGTGAACCTGAAGGCGAGGATCATGAATACAGTCTGCACCTGTGGAATGCGGAACGTGACCGTCTGCGCGGCATTGCCGATTCGGGGGCGCGTTTCCTCCGTGATGGCTGGCATGTAAGCCGGCATCGCCAGCCGGCCTTCTCGCCGGACGGCAGCCGCCTGTTCTTCGGAACGGCCCCGAAACCGGTGGAAATCCCCGACCACGATGACAAGCTGGATGATGAAGTCGTGGACGTGGACATCTGGCACTGGGAGGACGACCTGCTCCAGCCCATGCAGCGGGAGCAGCTCGAACAGGAGCGCCAGCGCACCTACCTGGCCGTGGCTCATCTCGCGGATCGCAATCGGCTGGTTCAGCTCGGGCGCGAGCACATTCCCGAAGTTCAGGTGGGGCGTGAAGGGGATGCCGGCATGGCCCTGGGTATTTCCAACCTGCCTTACCAGCGCGAGATATCCTGGGATTTTCCGCGCTACTATGATGCCTGGCTGATTGATGTGAACAGTGGTGAAGCGACCCTGGTGCTGAAGGCGGTTCAGTCCATTCCCTCCTTCTCGCCCAAGGCCGGCTACCTGCACTGGTGGGATCGCGATGCGCGCACCTGGCTGGCGATGAATGTGGACAGCCGGGACACGATGGACATGGGCGCTGCCATTGACCACGACCTGGAAGACCATACCAATGACCGTCCCTTTGCCGCCAACCCCTATGCCGCCGCGCTCTGGCTTGAGGATGACAGTGGCCTGATCATCGTTGACCGCCATGATGCCTGGCGCGTTGACCCGGAAACGACGGAAGCCGTCAATCTCACCGGGGGCATGGGCCGGGAACGCGGCTGGAACTTCCGGCCCGTGGACCTGCTGCCCGAGGACAGCGGTATCGCCGTGACGGATACCCTGCTATTCACGACCTTCGATGAGCAAGGCAAGGCCCACGGGTTCTTTGATGTGGCCCTGGCCGGTGATCGGAGCCCGTGCGAGCGGGTGTTCAGCGATCACCGCTATGGCACGCCACTCAAGGCGGAGGCGGCCGACCGCCTGCTGTTCACCCGTGAAAGCTTTCAGGATTTCCCGGATCTGTGGACGGCCGGCCGAGCCTTCGAAGACCTTCAGCGGCTGAGCGAGGCCAATCCCCAGCAGGCGGATTATCGCTGGGGGACGGTGGAGCTGGTGGAATGGGAATCCGAGACCGGCAAGCCCCACCAGGGCATGCTGTTCAAGCCGGATGATTTCGACCCGGACCGCCGCTATCCCATGATCGTCTATTTCTACGAGCGTGCCTCGGATGGTCTGCACAGTCACCGTCCGCCCCAGGCCCATCGCTCGGTGATCATGCCCAGCTTCTATACCAGCAATGAGTACATCGTCTTTGTGCCGGATGTCTGGTACCGGGAGGGCTACCCCGGTGACAGCGCCATGGAGTCCATCATGCCCAAGACCCGGGCCCTGGCCGAACAGCCCTGGGTCGACGAGGACCGTGTGGGTATCCAGGGCCACAGCTGGGCCGGTTACCAGATTGCCTACATGGTCACCAAGACCGATTTCTTCCGGGCCGCCGCCGGGGGCGCGCCGGTGTCGAACATGGTGAGTGCCTACGGCGGCATCCGCTGGCGTACCGGCATGAGCCGCATGTTCCAGTACGAGCGTACCCAGAGCCGTCTCGGCAAGACCCTGTGGGAGGATCGGGAGCTGTATCTGCACAACTCGCCCATCTTCGAGGCGGACAAGATCAATACACCGTTGCTGATGATGCACAATGATCATGATGGCGCCGTGCCCTGGGAGCAGGGTATTGAACTGTTCACGGCACTGCGCCGGCTGGAGCGGCCATCCTGGCTGATCAACTATCGGGACGAGCCGCACTGGCCCACCACCTTTGCCAACCGCAAGGACTGGCAGATTCGTCTGCAGCAGTTCTTTGATCACTACCTCAAGGATGAGCCGGCGCCCCGCTGGTTGCGTTCAGGCATTCCCGCCCTGGAGAAGGGCGCTACACTGGGGTATGAGAAAGACTGAAGAACGATTGCCTCACCCGAAGAAGAGGAGAAAGGCATGTGCGGATATCGAGAATTTCTGACGCTGACCGCCGCTCTGCTGCTGTCTGTCGGCACGGCAGTCGCGGATGACCATGATGGCGAGAGCCGGAAAGGCAAGAATCATGACGCCGTGGCATCCATGGTCAACGCCGGCGGCGAACGCACCGGGATGATCCGTGTTCAGGAGGGCCCGGAAGGCGTGGTGCTGCGGGTGAGTCTCAAGGGCCTGCCGCCGGGCTGGAAGGCCATCCACATCCACGAGAAAGGCACCTGTGACGACCATCACGGCGGGTTCACCGATTCCGGTGGCCATCTGGATCCTCTCGACCGCCAGCACGGCCTGCTCAATGACGAGGGCCCCGAGCTGGGTGACCTGCCCAATATCTGGGTGCACGAGGATGGCCGGGTCAAGGCCGAGATCTATGCCCCGGGGGTGACCCTAAATGGCGAGGGCAGCGGCCTGCTGGCCGGTGACGGCACGGCCTTTGTCATTCACGAAGGGCCGGACGATCACCGGACCCAGCCCATCGGCGGTGCCGGCAGCCGCATCGCCTGTGGTGTGGTTCGCCAGCCCTGATGACGCGCCGACGGTGATGACGCCACGTAAAGCCCGCCGCCAGGCGGGCTTTTCTAGGTTCTTCGCTTTTTCGCAAACAACCTTTCTAATGGAAATACCCTTGCCGGGCGGATGCATCCGGTCTGCCTTCCTGCGAGAATGGTCTTTTGTGCTGGGGGAATGCGCGTGAACCGTTCCGAGTCCGCCGCCGGGCCTGTCGGCCGACGCCTGGAGACGGCGTTGGAGACATTGCAGCAGCGTCGGGATGCCTATCTCGGTTATCCCGTGGCCAAGGATTTCCGATTCTCGGCACTGGCCGAATTCCTGGATGTGCCCCTCAACAATCTGGGTGATCCCTTCAGTGACAGCACCTGGCAGATGGCCACCCGGGAATTCGAGCGGGAAGTATTGGCGGATGCCGCCCGTTGGCTGCGGGCCCCGGAAGACAACTGGTGGGGCTATGTGGGCAATGGCGGCAGCGAGGGCAACCTCTATGGCCTCTATCTGGCCCGGGAGCTGCTACCCGGTGCCACCGTGTATTTCTCCCAGGCCACCCATTACAGTGTCAGCAAGAACCTTCACCTTCTGAACATGCGTCATATCATGATCCGTGCCGACGAGCGCGGGGAAATGGATTATGACGATCTGCGCGAATCCATCCGCATCAACCGCGACCGGCCGGTGATCATCTTTGCCAACATCGGCACCACCATGACCGAGGCCCGCGACGATCTGGGCCGTATCCGTGACATCCTGGACGATCTGGCCATCAGCCAGCGCTACATTCATTCCGATGCGGCCTTCATCGGTCTGGCGGCGCCTTTCATGCAGCCCAGACCGGCCTTCGACTTTGTCGATGGTGCCGACAGCATTTCCATCAGTGGCCACAAGTTCATCGGCTGTGCCATTCCCTGCGGCATCGTGCTGGCGCGCAAGTCCAATGTGGACCGAATCGCCCGCTCCATCGCCTACATCGGCAGCCTGGATACCACCATCAGTGGCTCCCGCAACGGCTTGACACCGCTCATGCTGTGGCAGCGTTTCCGGGAACTGGGCGAAAGCGGCATGGCGGAACGGGTGAAGTCGGCCCAGGCCATGGCCGCCTGGACGGAGGACGCCTTTCGTCAGGCGGGTATTCAGGCCTGGCGCAACCCCGGTGCCTTCACGGTGGTTTTCCCCCGGCCTTCGGATGCCATCATCCGACGCTTTCAGCTGGCCACCGAGGGTAAATGGAGCCATGTGATCTGTGTGCCAGGGGTCGAGCAGTCTCATATCCAGGCTCTGCTGGACGCCTTGCGTGAAGAGGACTTTCCTGAATGATCAAGCAGCTTACCGTCATTGCCGACAGCCGGACCGGACTGATTGCCGACATCAGCCGTGCCCTGGCCGAAGGCGACATCAACATCCGTACCATTGAAGCGGTGGAGGTGGCCGAGCAGGCCTGTGTGCGTCTGCAGGTGGATGATCTGGACGGTGCCCTGAGTCGCCTGAATCGCGAGGGCATGACCGTGGTGGCCGAGGATGTGCTGCTGCTGCGGATTCCGGACCAGCCGGGCAGCCTGGCCAATGCCTCCAACCGCCTGGCGGAAGCCGGCATCGACATCCGGGCCATTACCATGGTGCATCATGGTGAAAGGGAGAACATTGTTGCCCTGGCCTGTGCCGATCCGGAGCGGGCCCGGCAGTTGCTTGATGAATGGATGATGAATTGATGTGAACGTTTTATCGGGAGAGACGCCATGAGCCAGTCATTCTTGCCACCGACCCGTCTGCTGATGGGGCCGGGTCCTTCCAATGTGCCGAAGCGGGTGCTGGAGGCCATGGCCAGGCCCACCATCGGGCACCTGGATCCGGTTTTCGTGGCCTTCATGGATGAGCTCAAGGGGCTGCTGCAGTGGGTTTTTCGTAGCGACAATACTCTGACGCTGCCGGTGTCCGGCCCGGGCACGGCGGGCATGGAGGCCTGTTTCGTCAACCTGCTGGAGCCGGGCGACAAGATCGTGGTCTGCCGCAACGGTGCCTTCGGCCAGCGCATGGTGGAGATGTCCGAACGCATTGGTGCCGAGGTCATCGTGGTGGATCAGGACTGGGGCCGGGCCGTGGATCGCGAGGCCGTCGCCCGAACCCTGGCCGAGCACCCCGATGCCCGGGTGCTGGCCTTCGTGCATGCGGAAACGTCCACCGGCGCGGTGTCCGATGCCGCGGCCCTCGCGGCCCTGGCCATCGAGCACGACTGCCTCAGCATCATGGACTGTGTCACTTCCCTGGGGGGCATGACGCTGGAAGTGGATGACTGGGGTGTGGATGCCGCCTACTCCGGAACCCAGAAATGCCTGTCCTGCCCGCCGGGCCTGTCGCCGGTGACCCTGAGCGAGCGGGCGGCGGAGAAGATTCGTGCACGCAACTACCCGGTGCAGAGCTGGTTCATGGATTTCAGCCTGGTGATGAATTACTGGGGCGGTGGCGGCAAGCGGGCCTATCATCACACCGCCCCCGTCAACGCCCTGTACGGCCTCCACGAGGCATTGCTGATCCTCAAGGAAGAAGGCCTGGAGTCCGCCTGGCGCCGTCATGCCGAAACCCATCAGCAATTGAAACGCATGCTGGAAGGCCTGGGCATCGAATTCGTGGTGCCGGAAGGGGAACGCCTGCCGCAGCTGAATGCGGTGCGCATCCCGGCGGGTATCGACGATGCCGAAGGGCGCCGCTATCTGCTGGAGGAACACGGCATCGAAGTCGGCGCCGGTCTCGGCCCCCTGGCCGGCAAGATCTGGCGCATCGGCCTCATGGGCGAAACCTGCCGCCCCGAGAGCGTGACGCGACTGGAGCAGGGGTTGCGGGGTTTGCTGGGGCGGTAACGGCTGGGACCACGAAATGGACACGAAATGGACACGAGATAAAAAACAAAAAATCATTTGGCCACAGATGGACACGGATGCACGCGGATCAATCCCTGGCACGGCTGGCGCTGACGCCCCCCCTGTGGGAGCGGCTTTCAGCCGCGATTTCAATTGTTTGGTTGGCACGCCATCATCTATGGCCTCGCTGTAGGCGCGGATTCATCCGCGCAATGGCTTGAATTCGCCGTTTGATTCTCTAATGGGAACATTGCAGTCCGTGATGCACCTCATTAAATGGCGGGACGTCGGATTCCGGCCATTGCGCGGATAAATCCGCGCCTACAGGGGGTTTCACCACACCGGCGTGCCAACCGGTCGATTGTCATCGCGGCTGAAAGCCGCTCCCACAGGGGGGCGTCAGCACCCACCGTGCCAGGATTTGATCTGTGTCCATCTGTGTTTATCTGTGGCAAAAAATAGTCTTTTGTCTTTTTATCTCGTGTGCATTTTGTGTCCATTTCGCGGCTAAATGTTTTAAAGGTTTAAGTCGTGGTTCGTTTTTTAGGGAGGGGAGATGAAAAAGTGCCTGGCTTTGCTGTGCCTGTTGTGGATGGCGCCGGCGATGGCGGTCGTCGATCCCTTTCTGGACTGGCGCAGTCTGGACAGTGAGCACTTCACGATTCATTTCCCGGCCGAGCTGGAGGACGATGCACGCCGTGCCCTGTGGATTGCCGAGGACGTGCATGAACGCCTGAGTCAGTCCTTCAACTGGACACCCCGGCGCCAGACCCAGGTGGTGCTGACGGATCAGTTCGATCTCTCCAACGGCTTTGCCTCCCCATTGCCCTACAACTTCATCTACCTCTTCCTCACGCCACCGGATGGGCTGGGCAGTCTCGGGGATTACGATGACTGGCTGGAGCTGCTGATTACCCACGAATACACCCATACCCTGCATCTGGACAAGGCGCGGGCCTTTCCCCGCGGCGCGCGCAGCGTGCTGGGGCGCAACCCCCTGCTGTTTCCCAATCTCTTCAACCCCACCTGGCTCATCGAGGGCCTGGCCATTTATGAAGAGACGGACTGGGAGCGCGGCATTGGTCGCGGCCAGAGCACGCTCTTTGACATGAAGATGCGCCTGGAACTGGAGAGCGGTTTCAAGCCCTTCGACCAGGTGGGCATGGATGGCATCACCACCTGGCCGGCCGGGCGCACACCCTATCTCTACGGGGCCTACTTCTTTCAGTACCTGGAAGCCGAGCACGGCGAGGACAGTGTGCGGGCGCTGGTGGAGAACTACAGCAACAATGTGATCCCCTATCTGGTCAATCGCAATCTGCGACAGACTCTGGCCGATCAGCGCGGCCCGGGACTGGATGGCGAAGCGCTGTGGTCGGATTTCGAACGTTGGCTGGGGCATCGTTTCCGGCCCCATCTGGACGCCATCCGCGAGCAGGGGGAAGTGGCGGGTGAACGCCTGAGCCGGCACGGCTACCAGACCGCCTCTCCACGGGCACTGAACGATGGCCGGGTCTTCTACCTGCGTGCGGATGCCCGCCGCCAGCCCGCCCTGATGGAGTGGACAGCCGACGAAGGCATAAGGGAGATTGCCGATGTGAACGCGGGCGGCCGCCTGGATGTGCATCCCCGCGCCGGTGCCGTGGTGGCCATGCCGGAGCTGTGCCGCAACCGCAATCTCTATTACGACCTCTTTCATGTGGACGTGGACAGTGGCAAGCGCCGGCGACTGACCCGCTGCAGCCGTTACCGCGAGGCTGTCTGGCACCCCGATGGCGAGTGGCTGGCCGCCAGCCGTATCGAGGCCGGCCAGGCGCGCCTGGATTGGCTGGACAGTGAGGGTCGCTTCCAGTCCACCCTCTGGACGCCGCCGGTCGGGGCCGTGCCCGGTCGCCTGGATTTCTCACCCGACGGGCAGCGGATTGCCATGAGTCTGTGGCGGCCCGAACTGGGCTGGACGCTGGGGGCCTTCGATCTGCGCAGCGGGGAATGGCAGGAATGGCTGGCCGACAGCGCCCTGGTGGGGGAGCCCCGTTTTGCCCCGGATGGGGATCAGTTGCTGTTCAGTTCGGAACACGGCGGGGTCTTCAATCTGCGTCGCCTTGATCTGGACAGTGGCCGGATTGACACCCTGAGCAATGTCACCGGCGGTGCCTTTTCACCGACCCAGTCCGCTCACGGCGACATCTTCTATATCGGTTATACGGCGGACGGCTACGACCTGTTTCGCCTGAGTAACGCCATGCCCATTCCGGGCCCGGGCCTGCCCGAACACCACGGGCCCGGCTTTCAGCCGCGACAGCATGCGCGGGCCGAGGGTGAGGATCGTCGCTACCGGCCCTGGTCCACCCTGCGACCGACCAGCTGGTATCCACTGGCACGGGCCACCGAGGCCACCACCGAACTGGGTGTGTCAGTGGCTTCTTTCGATGCTCTCCAGATCCATGATTACGCCGTGGCCTTCCTCTATGAGCCCTCCGAAGACCTGGCCTCCGGACTGATCAGCTATACCTGGGCGGATCGCATCGCCGTGGCCTTTTCCCGTGTGAATGAGTTTGAAAGCGAGGAAGTCGCCGAGGATGACTGGCAGCTGCAGCGGGCGCGGCAGGAAGACCGGGCGCAACTGCAATGGCTGATGCCGGTGACCCGCCAGGACTGGCAGCTGATCCCCCGCATCGGCGGCAGTTATACCCGGGACCGTGACCGGCGTCTGGCCGAGGGTGTCGAGGCCCGGCCCGGCTTTCGCAGTGGTGCCGCCGGTGTTGCCGTGGATCTGGACACCCGGGATATCTATCCGCGCTCCATCAGTCCCAGTCACGGGCGCTGGGTTCGCCTGCTGGCCGAGTCGAATGAAGCCTTCGGCAGCCCGTTCAGTGGTGAGGTCTACAGCCTGGACTGGCGTGAGTACCTGCCCCTCGGAGGCGAGCATGTACTGGCCCTGCGGGCTACCCAGGCCTGGGGTACGGAGCGTCCGCGCCCCTTTCGTCTCGGTGGCGTCAGCCAGCTTGACCTGCTGGGCGCCGAGGCCGTCTTCGAGCGCCGTCGCTACGCCTTGCGTGGCTATGACGAAATCCTGGAAGGCCGCCGCCTGCGCCTGCTGGGCGCCGAATGGCGCTTTCCCATCGCCCGCCCCGAAAGAGGCTTCACCCGTTTCCCCCTGGGCGCTCACCAGTTCTCCGGCCGCCTGTTCACCGAACAGGGCGCGGTCTGGGATCTGGGCGACAACCCGGATCTCAGTCGTCGCAACGTCGGCGCCGAATTGGTCATCGATGCCAATATCTTCTACCGCGCCAACTTCCGCCTGCGCCTGGGCGTGGCCCGCGGCCGGGATGAAGGAGGTGAGACACAGGGATATCTGTTACTCGGCCTCCCCACGCTTTAGACCGGCAGGGCCAAAAAGGTTTTTATCGTTGTCGTAATCGTAATCGTAATCGGCTTTTTGATAAGAGCAAGGAGCGAAAAAGCCGATTACGACTACGATTACGACTACGATGTTTGTTGCCATCGTGATAGCGGTGGGGGGTGGGTGATACCATCTTTTCCCCACTCCCAATCCCCAAAAGGACGCTGATCCATGTTTCAGACCATCCAGCAGGCCTACCATCGACTGGTGCTTGATCGTCCCTGGTGGGTGATCATTCCGATTCTGGTTCTGCTGGTGCTGGCGGCGAGTCAGGTTCGGCATTTCCATCTGGATGCCTCGGCGGAGTCCCTCATGCTGGAGGGGGATCCGGACATGCATTACTACCGGGAGATTCGGGCCCGCTACGGTTCGGATGATTTCCTCATCGTGACCTGGACGCCCGAGGCGGAACTGTTCTCGGATCAGGCCCTGGCGCAGCTAGCGGATCTGCGGGACGAGCTGGCGGCGCTGGATGCGGTCGCCAACGTCATGAGCATTCTGGACGTGCCTCTGCTGGATAGTCCGCGAGCCACCCTGGGGGAGGTGGAGACCGGACTGAGAACCCTGATGGACGAAGACACGGATCGGGGTCTGGCCCGGGAGGAGTTCCGCAGCAGCCCGCTCTACCAGGATCTGCTCATGAATCAGGATGCGGACACATCGGCCGTTCTGGTGACGCTGAAGCGCGATGCCAGGGCCCATGAGTTGATTCAGCGCCGTGACGAACTTCGTATCCGTGATGCCGAGCAAGGGCTGAGCCGCGAAGAGGCAGCTGAACTGGAAGCCGTGACCGAGGCCTACCGTCAACGCAGTCGTGAGCTGCAGGCCGATCTGGAAGCCACCATTGCCGATGTGCGCACCATCCTGGATCGGCATCGTGAACAGGCCACCATCCATCTGGGCGGGGTACCCATGATTGCGGTGGACATGATCGATTTCGTGCGCGGGGATATTCGTACCTTCGGTGTGGGTGTGGCCATCTTCATCCTGCTGTTGCTGGCCTTTACCTTCCAGCGTCTGCGCTGGGTGCTGGTGCCTTCCCTGATTTCCGGTGCTGTCGCCCTGGGCATGACGGGCTTTCTGGGTTTCAGCAACTGGCCGGTGACCGTGGTGTCCTCCAATTTCATCTCCCTGGTGCTGATCATCAGCCTGTCACTGATGATTCACCTCATCGTCCGTCACCGCGAACTGCATGTGCAGTCACCGCAGGCGGCCGGCCGAACCCTGATGCGGGAAACCGTTGACAGCAAATTCAAGCCGTCCCTGTATACCGCCATCACCACCATCATCGCCTTCGGCGCCATGATCTTTGCCGATATCCGGCCCGTGATCGACTTCGGTCTGATGATGGTCTGTGCCGTCACCATGGCCTTTCTCCTCACCTTTGCCCTGTTCCCCAGCCTGCTTGGCACCCTGCCACCAGGCAGGGTGCCGCGCTTTCGCCGGGACATCACTGCACGCTTCAACCGGCGTGTGGCCGCCGTGGTGGACCGGCACCCGATGACGGTGGTTACGGTATTCCTGTTGCTGGTCTCGGTGAGTCTGGTGGGTGTGAGCCGTATAACGGTGGAGAATCGTTTCATCGATTACTTCAAGACGGACACCGAAATCTACCAGGGCATGGAGCTGATAGACCGTGAGCTGGGTGGTACCACGCCGCTGGACGTGGTGCTGGATCCAAGCCACGCCTATCTGGAGGGGCACGTCACCGTCCGTGAAGAGAGCCGTGAGCAGCACGATGTCGACGATGGGACTGGTGAAGCCGCGGACGATGCCTGGTCCGATGAGGAATGGGGAGACGATGACTGGGGCGACGACTGGAACGGTGGTGATGATGAATGGGCCGGCGGCTGGGACGATGATTTCGACCTGGACGATGAGCCGGGCCCGGTCGGGGGCTACTGGTTCAATGAATACCAGGTGGAGGTCATGGGGGATATCCACGACTATCTGGATGGGTTGCCGGAAACCGGAAAAGTGCTTTCCGTGGCCACCAGCCTGCGCCTGATCCAGATGCTCAATAATGATCGCCCCCTGAGCTCCTTTGAAATGGGTGTCATGTTCGAGCGCCTTCCGGAAGACCTTCGGGATATCCTGTTTGACCCCTACATGTCGGATGACGGTGACCAGATCCGTTTCGATATTCGCATCATTGATTCCGCGCCCAACCTGGAGCGTGATGAGTTGCTCAGGCAGATACGGAGCGATCTCATGGAGCGTTTCGATCTGGCACCCGAGCAGGTGAATCTCACCGGCATGCTGGTTCTCTACAATAACGTGATGCAGAGCCTGGTGCGTTCCCAGTTCGTGACCCTGTTCGTGGTGTTCGCGGCCATGATGCTGATGTTCGCCTTCCTGTTCCGTTCCCTGAAGATGGCCGTCATCGGGCCCTTGCCGACCCTGGTGGCTTCCATCGGCGTGATCGGCCTGATTGGCTGGCTCGGCCTGCCGCTGGATATCATGACCATGACCATCGCTGCCATTACCATTGGCATCGGCGTGCATGACACCATCCATTACACCCATCGCTTCCAGGCCGAAGTGGCCGGTGGCCGTGATTACCGTGACGCCGCCACGGAGAGTCACGTTCAGGTGGGCCGGGCCATGGTCTATACCACGGTCATCATCATTGCCGGCTTCTCCATCCTGACACTGTCCAACTTCATGCCGACCATCTACTTCGGTCTGTTGACCGGCGTCGCCATGGCCTTCGCCCTGCTCAGCAACCTGTTCCTGCTGCCGTTGCTGCTGAAGCGAATCCGGCCTTTCTGACGGGGTGGGGTGGGACCACGAAATGGACACGAAATGCACACGAGATGAAAACCTAAGAAAACCTTTAGCCGCGAGATGGACGCGAAATAAAAAGTCAGAAGATTATTGGCCACAGATGAACATGGATGGACGCAGATGTTTGGCCGTGCGTGGGAGCCGCCGTGCTGATTCGGAGGGGCAGTGCCTGCGGATGTGACGGGGGGGTGGCTATAGGCAGCGTGGGAGCGGATTTATCCGCGATGACAATCCCTCGGTTGTTATGCCGGTATCTAATGCCCCGCTGTAGGCGCGGATTCATCCGCGCAATGGCCCAAATCCGACGCCCCACCATTCATTGAGGTGCATCACGGATTGCACCGATCCCAATTAGAGAATCAAACGGCGAATTCAAGCCATTGCGCGGATGAATCCGCGCCTACAGGGGGCATGGGTCATTTGACGTGCCAACCGATGGATTGTCATCGCGGATAAATCCGCTCCTACGCGGGCAATAAGCGTCCGCCGTGCCAGGTCACATCTCGTGTGCATTTCGTGTGCATTTCGTGTGCATTTCGTGGTCTCATTTACGAAACGTCTTAGCGGAGGAGTTCCCCATGCGTGGTGATCAGTCGAGAGTGATTCGCTTGTCCGAGTACTCGCCGCCGGCGTGGCTGGTGGATCGGGTGGATCTGCGTTTCGAGCTGGATGCGGAAAAGACGCGGGTACACAACCGCATGGCGTTGCGGCGCAATCCCGAGCTGCCACCACAGCGACTGGTGCTGGACGGAGAGGGGCTGGCGCTTGAGTCGCTCCACCTGGACGGTCAGGCCCTGGGGGCGGGCGACTATGAGCTGTCGGACGACAGCCTGGAGCTCGAAACCGATCGGGACGAGCTGGTGCTGGAGGTGGTCAATACCATCCACCCCGCAGCGAACACGGCCCTTGAGGGGCTGTACCAGTCGGCGGATTTCCTGCTGACCCAGTGCGAGGCGGAAGGCTTTCGCAAGATCACCTGGTATCCGGATCGCCCCGACGTCATGAGCGAGTTCCGGGTGCGCCTGGAAGCGGACAAGACCCGCTATCCGGTGCTGCTGTCCAACGGCAACCCGGACGAGAGTGGCGAACTTTCCGGTGGCCGGCACTTCGCCGAGTGGCATGACCCCCATCCCAAGCCCAGCTATCTCTTCGCCCTGGTGGCGGGGGATCTGGGTTGCATCGAACAGGACTACACCACGGCGGAAGGCCGCCCGGTCCGCCTTCGCGTCTACGCCGAGCATCGCAACATGGACCAATGCGACTTCGCCCTGGAGTCATTGGTCAATGCCATGCGCTGGGACGAGGAGCGTTTCGGCCTCAGTTACGACCTGGATGTGTACAACATCGTCGCCACGGACGATTTCAACATGGGGGCCATGGAGAACAAGGGGCTGAACATCTTCAATTCCCGTTTCGTTCTGGCTCGGCCGGATACGGCCACGGATGACGATTATCTGGGCATTGAATCGGTCATTGGCCATGAATACTTCCATAACTGGACGGGCAATCGCGTTACCTGCCGTGACTGGTTTCAGCTCAGCCTCAAGGAAGGCCTCACCGTCTTCCGGGATCAGGAGTTTTCCTCGGATCGTCAGTCCCGGGCGGTGAAGCGCATCGAGGATGTTCGCCTGCTGCGCTCGGCCCAGTTCCCCGAAGATGCCGGCCCCATGGCCCACCCGGTACGCCCACCCGAGTACGAGGAGATCAACAACTTCTACACCGCCACCGTGTACATCAAGGGGGCGGAAGTGCTTCGCATGTACCACAGCCTGCTGGGCGAGGCGGGGTTCCAGAAGGGCATGCACCTGTACTTCCAGCGTCATGACGGCCAGGCCGTGACCACGGACGATTTCCTGGCCGCCATGGCCGATGCCAATGATGTGGATCTGTCGCAGTTCGCGCGCTGGTACGAGCAGGCGGGCACGCCCGTGGTCAGTGTGCGCGAGGACTGGGATGAGGCGGCCGCCCGTTACACGCTGACCCTGAGCCAGCACACACCGGACACGGCGGGACAGACGGGCAAGCAGCCCTTCTTCATTCCCGTGCGCATGGGTCTGCTCGACGGCCAGGGTCAGGCCATGGACTTGAACCGGGACGGTCAGCCATTGGGCCGGGACACCGTGCTCGCCCTGACCGAGCGTGAGCAGTCCTTTACCTTCGACGAGGTGCACGAGCGCCCGGTGCCCTCGCTGCTGCGCGGATTCTCGGCGCCGGTGAAACTCGATCATGATCAGGATGACGCCGCCCTGGCTCACCTCATGGCGCATGATGACGATGACTTCAATCGCTGGGATGCCGGCCAGCGGCTGGCCAGCCGCGCGATTCTGGCGGCCCATGAGGCCATCCTGGAGGGCCGGCCCGCCGCCTTCCCGGAAAGCATCGACCGGGCCTTCGCTGCCCTGCTGGCCGATGACAAGGCCGACCCCGGCCTGCGGGCGGAAGCCTTCAAGCTACCCACCGAGGTCTGGCTGGCCGAGCAGGTGGAGGTGGTGGACCCCGGTGCCATTGCCGAGGCGCGGGACGCGCTGAAGGCCCACCTGGCCGAACGCTTCCGTGATGACTGGCGTCGTCTGCACGAGGCCACCCGGGTGAGCGGCCCCTACCGGGTGACGCCGGAAGCCATCCAGCAGCGCAAGCTGAATGCCGTTGCCCTGGATTACCTGATCTGCGATGCCGGCCAGGCCGATCTTGAACGGGCGCGTCAATGCTTTGATGAAGCCGACAACATGAGTGAGCAGATGGCTGCCCTGCGCGCCATCGTTCTCAATGGCCAGTCCCTGAGCGACCAGGTACTGGATGCCTTTTACACCCAATGGCAGTCCCAGCCCCTGGTGGTGGATAAATGGTTTGCCCTGCAGGCCATGCGCGAGGACGGTGATGTTCTGGCTCGTGTGCGTGAACTGCGCGAACACCCGGCGTTCAGCATCCGCAACCCGAACAAGGTGCGGGCTCTTTTCGGCAGCTTCGCCAATGGCAACCGTCGTGCCTTCCATGCCCGTGACGGCCAGGCCTACGAGATGATGGCGGACGTGGTGCTGGAAGTGGATGCCCTCAACCCGAGCATCGCCGCCAGGCTGGTGAGCGTCTTCAACCCCTGGCGGCGCTTCGAGCCGGTCAGGCGCGAACGGATGCAGGCACAGATCCAGCGCATCGCCGCCGCGGATGGCCTCAGCCGGGATGTGGGCGAAATCGTGCGCCGGGCCTTGGCGGAGTGAGGCTTGGACCACGAAAAAACATTTAGCCGCGAGATGCACGCGAAATGGACGCTAGATGAAAAGATAAAAAATATTGGCCACAGATGAACGCAGATGTTGGGCCGTGCGTGGAGTGATGCCGTGCTGCTTCGGAGGGGCCGTGCTGCTTCGGAGGGGCCGTGCTGCTTCGGAGGGGCCGTGCTGCTTCGGAGGGGCCGTGCTTGCGGAGGGCATGAAAGGCTGGACCACGAAATAAACACGAAATGGACACAAAATAGGGCCTGGCACAGCGGGCGGTCAGCACCCGCCGTGCCACAGACCAATCTGTGTTCATCTGCGTTTATCTGTGGCTAATCATCTTTTCTCTTTTTATCTTGTGTCCATTTCGCGTGCATCTCGCGGCTAAATGTTTTCAAGGTTTTATCTCGTGTTTATCTTGTGTCCATTTCGTGGTCCCAAAAAAAGGCCGGTCATGTGACCGGCCTTGAAGACGACATGTGCTGCGTGTTCAGAACACGTAACTCAGGCTAATGAAGTCGATATCGCCACCGTCTTCGTCATCGGCCATGGTCCGGGTCCATTCCACCCGCCAGTCACCGAACAGGGCGGCGGCGCCAATGGCGAAATCCGTGCTGTCGTTGCTGAAGCCGTTGAAACTGAAATCGGAGCGAACCATGCCCAGCTTGCCGCGCACCTTGAGAAACGGGGTGGGGGTGGTGATGGTGGCAAAGGCGCCGAGCTGGTTGCCGCTGTAATCAAAACCACCAATTTCACCGTCCTGCAGGGTCTGGGTCAGCTGACCTTCCACGCCCACCAGGGGAATGAAGGGAATATTGACGCCCACCGAGGCGGTGCCAGCGATGGCGGCGCTGTCGTCGTCTTCCAGGGTCAGTGCGCCGATGCCCACGCCGATGTCAATCAGGGGCAGGGCCTTGGCGGCGGGGGCGGCGATCAGGCTTCCGGCCAGCAACAGGCCGGCGATGAGCTGCTTGTTCATTGGGACTTCCTCTCGATTCGGGAAAAGGTGATTCCACGCTAGGATAGCGACCTGCCGGGGGGATTTCCATCACCCATCCGGGGTGCCCAAGGGTAGCGGCTGCTAGAATACCCGCCTTCAGTGCCCCTTGTGGGTGCGACTGGAGCAATCAAGGGTTTTCCGGGTTTTTCCTTCTGGGGGTTTGCAATGGTTTCGATCGGAACACCGGGGCGTGCGGCGGCCCGACGCGTCATGTTGCTGGGCAGCGGCGAGCTGGGCAAGGAAGTGGTCATTGCACTGCAGCGACTCGCCTGTGAAGTGATTGCCGTGGATCGTTACGCGGATGCACCGGCCATGCAGGTGGCCCATCGCCGTCACGTCATCAACATGCTCGACGGTGACGCTCTGTCGGCCGTGGTGAGGGAGGAACGCCCACACTTGATCGTCCCGGAAGTGGAGGCCATTGCCACCGACGCCCTTCAGGCGCTGGAACACGATGGTTTTCACGTGGTTCCCACTGCGCGGGCCACGCAATTGACCATGAACCGTGAGGGCATCCGGCGGCTGGCGGCCGAAGAGCTGGATTTGCCGACCTCCTCCTATCGCTTCGCCGACAATGAGGCGGATTATCGGGCAGCCGTGGCGGTGATCGGCCTGCCTTGCGTGGTCAAGCCGGTGATGTCCTCGTCGGGCAAGGGGCAGAGTCTGTTGCGTTCCGAAGCCGACATTCAGCCCGCCTGGGACCATGCCCAGTCCGGCGGTCGCGCCGGTGCGGGCCGCGTGATCATTGAGGGCTTCGTGGATTTCGATTACGAAATCACCTTGCTCACCCTGCGCCACCGGGATGGCACCAGCTTCTGTGACCCCATCGGCCACCGCCAGGAGGACGGCGACTACCGTGAGTCCTGGCAGCCCCAGGCCATGTCGGAGACAGCCCTGGCTCGGGCAAAGGACATTGCCGAATCCGTGACCACGGCCCTGGGTGGCTGGGGCATCTTCGGCGTGGAATTCTTCGTCAAGGGTGATGAGGTGTGGTTCAGCGAGGTCTCGCCACGGCCCCACGACACCGGTCTGGTGACGCTGATCTCCCAGAACCTGTCGGAATTCGAATTGCATGCCCGCGCCATTCTCGGCCTGCCGATCCCCCGCATTCGGCAGTACGGCCCCTCGGCATCGTCCGCCCTGCTCGTGAACGGGGAGTCGGAGAACGTCGCTTTCCATGCCCTTGAGAAGGCACTGTCCGAAGCCGATACGGATCTCCGCCTGTTCGGCAAGCCCGCGGTGCAGGGAAGCCGTCGCATGGGCGTGGCCCTGGCCAGGGCCGACAGCCTGGATGCCGCCGTGGAGAAGGCCGTTCGGGCACGCTCGGCCATCGAGGTGACGCTGGATTGATCGCGGCCGGCTGTCAGCCGCAGGCCATCCTGCTAAGCTGAATGCAGAGCGCCGGGCGATGAGCGGTGCCCGACCCACCGTTTTCGGGGAGAAATGGCATGGCCGAGGAGTTGCCGCGCAAGCGATTTGCCGCGGGTCAAGAAATCTTTGCCCAGGGGGATGAGGGCGACAACGCCTATTTCATAGAACAGGGTTCCGTGGAGATATCCACCGAGCGGGCCGGCCGCAAGGTGGTCATCGCCCGTCTTGGCAGCGGTGATCTCTTTGGCGAACTGGCCCTGATCAATCGACAGGCCCGAACGGCCACGGCCACGGCCCTGCGCGACGTGGAACTGGTCAGCATTAATGCGGCCCAGCTGCAACGGGCCCTGCGCGAGGCCAACCCCCTCCTGCGCAAGCTGTTGCAGGTCAACCTCGGGCGCTTCCAGTGGACCCAGCAGTTCATGCTTCAGAACGCCGACAGCCTCAATGGCGGTCAGAGCCTGGAGCACCAGGCCAGGGCGGATCTGGCCCTGGAAAAGGAAATCAGCCGGGCCATGGCGCAGCGGGAGTTCGAACTCCATTACCAGCCCATCATCACCCTCGAAGGGGGCTGGACGGTGGGTTTCGAGGCCCTCCTGCGCTGGCGTCATCCCACTCGGGGGCTGGTGTACCCCGATGGCTTCATTGGCGTGGCCGAGCGCACCGGGCAGATCGTCGACATCGGCCAGTGGGTACTCAAGGAGGCCCTCGACGCCCTCAAGTCCTTCCAGCTGCTGGTGGGCAATGCCGGCGCCGGGCCGCGTCCACCGCTGACAGCCCTGGCCGAAGTCCGCGACTCCCTGACCAGCGAACCGCGTCGTGATGCCCTGTTCATGAGCGTGAACATCTCCGGTCGGCAACTGTTCGAGCTGCAGGAGATCGATCGCCTGGGCGACACCATCAAGGCCTCGGGCATTGATCCCGCCCTGATCAAGCTGGAGGTCACCGAATCCCTGCTGGTGGACGATCCGGCCCATGCCCGGGTAGCGCTGCAACTCCTGCGGGAGTATGGCGTTCGCATTGCCCTGGATGATTTCGGCACCGGCTACTCCAGCCTCAGCTATCTGCACGAGTTCCCGCTGGATGCCCTCAAGATTGACCAGACTTTCGTTGCCACCATGGGACGGGATCCGAAGAGTTATCGCATCGTGCGCGCCATCGTTGGTCTGGCCCGCGACATGGGCATGGAGACCATTGCCGAGGGAATCGAACGCAACACCCAGCTCTCGGCCCTGCGGGAAGTGGGCTGCGACAGCGGTCAGGGTTATCTCATGTCCCGCCCCGCCTCTTTCCGCGAAGCCCGCCGCCTGCTGCAGATGCGGCAGGCGCGTTGGTGACGGCGGGGAAGGCTGGACCACGAGATGGACACGAAATGCACACGAGATGAAAACCTTAAAAACCTTTAGCCGCGAGATGGACGCTAAATGGACGCGAAATAAAAAGACAAAAGATTATTGGCCACAGATGAACACGGATGAACGCAGATGTTGGGCCGTGCGTGGGGGGCGCCGTGCTGCTTCGGAGGGGCCGTGCCTGCGGATGTGACGGGGGGTGGCTATAGGCAGCGTGGGAGCGGATTCATCCGCGCAATGGCCCAAATCCGACGCCCCACCATTCATTGAGGTGCATCACGGATTGCACCGATCCCAATTAGAGAATCAAACGTCGAATTCAAGCCATTGCGCGGATGAATCCGCGCCTACAGGGGGTATCGGTTTAGCGGCGTGCCAACCGAAAGATTGCAATCGCGGCTGAAAGCCGCTCCCACAGCGGGCCGTCAGCACCCACCGTGCCAGGTCTTATTTCGCGCCCATCTCGTGTTAATTTCGTGGTCAAAATCCCCGAGCCACCCGCAAGCACGGCCCCGCCGAAGCCGCACGGCACCCCGTCAAGCACGGCCCAACATCTGCGTTTATCTGTGTTCATCTGTGGCTAATACTCTTTCCGTCTTTCATTTCGTGTCCATTTCCTGGTCCCAAACCTCAGGGCCTTGGAAACACCGGCTTGCCGGCCAGCAGTTCGGCGATCTGGTCGGCGGTCTGGGGGCGGGCCAGGTGGAAGCCCTGGACGTAATCGCATTCGAAGCGGTTGAGGCTGGCCATTTCCTCGTCGTTCTCCACCCCCTCGGCAATGATGTTCAGGTCGAGATCCCGCGCCAGGCGGGAGATGGCGCGCACGATGCGTTCCCGGCGGGGGTCGTGAACCATGTCCGAGACGAAGGAGCGGTCGATCTTGAGGGTATCCAGCGGGAAGAGATGCAGGTAGCTGAGGCTGGAGTAGCCGGTGCCGAAGTCATCAATGGCCAGGCGTACTCCCTTGTTGCGCAGCTGCTCCAGCGCCACGGCGGCGTGCATGGGTTCATCCACCAGCAGGGATTCGGTGATCTCCAGCTTGATGTACTGGGGATCCATCCCGGAACGGGCCACCACCGCGCCCAGTTTCTCGATTTCATCCAGCTCCAGCAGCTGGCGCCCCGAGACGTTCACGCTCATGAACAGGGGCGGGCGGCCATGGGGCTCGACGATTTCCTGAAAACGTTTCTGGGCATTGAGGGCTTCTTCCAGGGCCCAGCAGCCCATGGGGACGATCTGCCCGGTGGCTTCGGCCACCGGAATGAACTCCCCGGGGGAGACGGTTCCCTTTTCCGGGTGACGCCAGCGCATCAGGGCCTCGAATCCGGCCACCCAGCCTTCGCGCAGGTCGATGATGGGCTGGTAGAAGAGCTCGAACTCACGGGAGTGAATGCCCCGCTTGATGTCGGCCTCCACTTCTTCCTCCCGCCGCGCCTGGCGTTCCAGGGAACCGTCCCCGGACTGGGGCGAGGCGTGCTGGAGCATGAAGCGCTGGGTCCAGATGAAGCGTCCCAGATTGCCGCGTAGCAGGGTCTGGAGCAGGGGATCGGCCCGGTCGATGGCCGACTGCAGGCGATCCAGGGTGATCACCATGGTGCTGGTCTCTTCCGTCGCCATGGCCGAGGCTGTGCGCGCCTGGTGGCTGATCAGGGCCAGTTCGCCGAAGACCTCGCCGGGCCCGAGATTGGCGATGACCACCTTCTTGCCCCCCTGGTCGGTGGAAATCTCCACATTGCCCCTCTGGATGAGGTAGGCCTCCTGGCCGGCATCCCCCCGTTCGAATATGCGCTCGCCCGCGCCAAACACCTTGTGCGGTACCTGCTCACTCATGTCTTCCCCTCTTGTCGTATCCCTTCGTGTGTCGGCGTGGACACGTCCTTGCACCAGTGTAGCTCCCCTGGGCCTGTAGCACGCGGCTGCGGTGTACAGCTCACTCCTCGCGGAGGTCCGCGTCAAGCCCCCGTCCGGAGGGGGTGGCATGGCTCCCCCATGCAGGGGGAGGCCGCCGCGGCCGTATTCCTTTATGCTGAAGCCATTCCTTGAGGGTTCCGGGCGGATGTCATGCAGTTGTCCCGACACAGAAAACAGTTGCGCTGGCTGCTGCTGATTGGCTTGATCAGCGCTCTGCTGGTCATGGCCGTGGAGCGTAGCGGCGGCCTGCAGCGACTGGAATGGATCAGCTATGACGCCCGGGTCAAGGCGCTGCGGGCCGATGCGGCGATTCCCGATGAGCTGGCCCTGATCCTGATTGACGAGGCTTCACTGGCCCAGCTCAATCCGATCCTCGGCCGTTTCCCCTGGCCCCGCTCGGTGTATGCCGACCTGCTCGACTTTCTCTCCCTTGGCCATCCTCGTGCCGTGGTCTTCGATATCCTGCTGACCGAGAATCAGTGGCTGGAATCGGGCGGGCGACATGAGCCCAGCGCGGAGGATCAGGCCCTGATGATGGCCACGGCCGCTGCCGGCAATGTGCACCATGCCATTCAGATCATCACCGAACAGCCGGATGAAGGCGAGGAGGTAGTGGAGGCGCCCCCTCTGCCCGAGTCCGTCCGGCAGCAACACGCACTCAACGGCGTGGAGGGCATCACGGACTTCGGGCGCAACAGCGTTCACCTTCCCATCGACGGCCTGCACCAGATGTCGGCCGGGCTGGGGGCGGTGGGTCTGGATGCCGATGACGATGGCGTTTATCGTCGCGTACGGCCCTTCTTCCGTTATCGGGATGACATCTTTCCCGCCCTTTCGGTCACTGCCCTGCGGGATCTGGGCCTGGAAGCGGCCCGCCAGAGCGGCCGCCATCTCGAGCTGGGTGACTGGCGTGTGCCCGTGGGCGAGGATGGCCGGGTTCTGGCCAATTTCTACGGCGAGATACCCAGCTATTCCATCGGCGGTGTATTCGACAGCCTGCAACGCCTGCACCAGGGCGAGCCGGAACGCATGATCATTGATCCGGAAGAGTTCCGTGACCGCATCGTGTTCATTGGTGGTTCGGCCGTGGGATTGCACGACATCAAGCACACCCCCCTGTCCAGCCGCACCCCCGGAGTGGAAATCCACATGAGCCTGGCTGGCAACCTGCTGGAGGGTGACTTTCTGCGTCCGGTCACAAGCCAGGTCACCGGTCTGCTGGTCCTTGTCTACGCCCTGCTGGCGGCGGCGGCTTTCATGACCGGCCGAGTCAG
Source organism: Natronospira bacteriovora (assembly GCF_030848495.1). Classification (NCBI taxonomy): domain Bacteria; kingdom Pseudomonadati; phylum Pseudomonadota; class Gammaproteobacteria; order Natronospirales; family Natronospiraceae; genus Natronospira; species Natronospira bacteriovora. Next base: position 149,324 of record NZ_JAVDDT010000005.1, on the reverse strand, counting down.
CCTGCAGCTCCTGCTGCCCCTGATGCTCATTCTGCTTCATGTGTCGGCGGCCTGGTGGGCCTTCTCCCTCAACTGGGTGCTGGACATGGCCGCGCCTCTGGGCAGTGTGGTTCTCAGTGGCGTGGCCTGCCTGGCCTACGTGTCGGTCACCGAGGGCCGGGACAAGCGCCGGGTCCGGCGCATGCTGTCCCAGTATGTGTCGCCGGCCGTGCTGGCCGAGGTGGTCGATCGCTATGACCAGCACCTGAGCGCGGAGGTGGGTACGGCGGAACAGATGAGCATTCTGTTTTCCGATATCCGGGGCTTCACCGGCATTTCCGAGAACTATCCGCCGGAGCAGGTGGTGTCGCTGCTCAACCGCTATCTCTCGGTGCAGACCGAGGCCATCTTCGAGCAGGAAGGCACCCTGGACAAGTTCATTGGCGACGCCATCATGGCCTTCTGGGGTGCACCCATCCGGGTGGAGGATCATGCACGGCGGGCGGTGCGGGCAGCCCTGGCCATGCAGCGCTGTGGCGAGCAGCTCAATCAGCAGTTAATTGCGGAAGGGTGGCCACCCCTGAATACCGGAATTGGCGTGCACACCGGCTCGGTGGTGCTGGGCAACATCGGCTCCGATCGCAAGCTTGACTACACTGTGATCGGGGACAACGTGAATCTGGCGTCCCGAATCGAGGGCCTGACCAGCCATTACCACTGCCCGGTGCTGATTTCCGAAACCACCCGGGCCGCGGCCGGTGATGATGTGATCTGTGCCCTGGTGGACCGGGTGCGGGTCAAGGGCAAGGAGAAGGCCATTGCCATCTGGCGGCCCCTGGCAAGCGGCGAGGATGACCCGCGGCGCCGGGCCGGCGCCGAGGCGATCCGCGATGTGACGGAAACGGCCTGGGAAGCCTACCTGGCCAGGGATTGGGAAGGTGCGGCCCGGGCCTGGGGGCGCCTCCCGGAGGACGACCCACTGCGCCGGATTTTCCTGGCCCGTTGTCGTCACTACATGTACGCGGCCCCGGATCCGGACTGGGACGGTGTGCACCGACTGGACAGCAAATAGATTCAACAGAAGAAGCGAATGGGAGCAAAGCGGATGCGATTCATCATCGTGATCTTGGTAGTGGGAATCTGGGGTAGCTTCTGGTGCGGGCCGGCCATGGCCGCGGATGAAGCGGAGCGGGTGGTTTTCGTGCAGAGTCAGAACGCGGCCCTGATGGCCCAGCCGGCCTTTGGCGGCGAACCCCTTGAGCGCCTGGCACGGGGTATGGAAGTGGAGGTGCTGGAGGCCGGTGACAGCTGGCATCGCATCCGTGTGGGTGAGCTGGAGGGCTGGATGCCGGCACTGATTCTGCGTGACACGCCCCCCAACCGTCGGGAGAGCCATCTGGATCGGGCCGCGGAAATGGATGCCAGCGCCCGGCGTCGGGCTTCCGCCGTGACCACGGCCGGAGCCATCCGCGGCGTGGAGGAAGATGAGCGTCTGCTGGATGATCCCAATCTGGATGTGGAAGCGCTCAGGCGCCTGGAAGCATTGGCGGTCTCGGGTGATGAGGCACTGGAGTTCCTGCTGGAAGAGGAGGCGGAGGAGACGCAATGAGGCCATTGGCAACCATCATTGCCGCTGTCGCCGGGCTGGCCCTGTCCACGACCCTGCTGGCCAGCGATCCCCACCCTCGCCAGCGCCTGCACCAGATCCAGCCGGTGGCCGAAGCGGAAGCCAACGAGCGTGCCGAAATCCGGGTCGGCCGTGAAGTGGCGGCGCGAATTCTGGCGCGACACGCGCTGCATCCCGACGATGAGCTGCAGCGTTACGTCAATCGCGTCGGCGTGGCCCTGGCCCTGCACGGTACGCGGCCGGATCTGGACTTTCATTTCGGAGTCATCGAGTCCGGGCAGGTCAATGCCTATGCCGCGCCCGGCGGCTACATATTCATTACCAGCGAGGCGCTGGCGCTGATGGAGGATGAAGCCGAACTGGCTGCTGTGCTGGCCCACGAGATCGCTCACGTGGATCGCCGCCATATTGTCGAGGCCCTGGGTATCCGGGCGCCGGAAAGTTCACCCATGGCCGGCCTGACGCGCTTCTTCGGAGGGGCCACGGAAGTGGCCCAGGTGTTCTTCTCCCAGGCCGTGGATCAGGTGCTGTCGGTGCTGTTCGAGGAAGGCCTTCGTCACGAGGACGAGTTCGAAGCGGATCGGGACGGGGTTCTGCTGGCCGCGCGTGCCGGTTATGATCCGGGAGGTCTGGGGCGCTTTCTTCAACGCCTGAGTGAATCAGCGGACAGACGTGCCGTGGACGAGGTGGCTGATACCCACCCGGCGACTTCCGAGCGGCTGAAGCGCCTGACGGCATTGCAGGACGAGGAGAATCTGAGTGCTATCGAGGGATATCGACGACAGGCCCGTTTCCAGCGGCATGTGCCGTAAGCTGCCGTTGCGGTGGTGTCTGTCGCTACTGCTGACGGGGTCACTGGTGGCACCGGTGGTCAGCGCGGATGAATTTCATTACCGGGATGTGCTGATCGGCAACCGGGCATCGGCCATGGGCGGTGCCTATACGGCCATCTCGGACGATCCCTCCGGGCTGTATTACAACCCGGCCGGCATCGTGCACGCCGACCAGTTGAACCTGTCCGGCAGCGTCAATGCCTGGCACAGCACCCGCGTGGTCTACAAGGATGTGCTGGGTGAGGGGCAGGACTGGCAACGTGAATCCGGCACGCTGATTCCGAACTTTTTCGGCATCACCCAGCCCATCGGGCCGGGCGTGTTCGGCTTTTCCTATGTGGTCACCGATGCCATCCAGGAGGATCAGGACCAGACCTTCACCCAGCTTCCCAATCGTGATCGCTTCACCATCAATCTCAATAACAACCAGTGGGTGTACAAGCTTGGGCCTTCCTATGCCATTCGGGTCAATGAACAGCTTTCCGTGGGTGCCAGCTTCTATTTCCATTTCCGTGACCAGGAAGAGATCAATAACCAGCTGATCGTGGTGGATGCCGGCACCGGGCCGGGTGCCGGTGACAGTGATATCGAGTGGCGCTACCTGCAGACCCAGAATGATGAATGGGGTATCAAGCCGGTCATCGGCGTGATGTGGGAACCCCATGATCGTCTCGCCATCGGCAGCAGCATCCGCTGGACCAACGTTCTGGGGGCGGAAAACTACATCCAGTTCACCTGCCACGGCTCCTCCCTCTCTGAAAGTACCCTTTGCCCGGAAGGCGATATCGACTATGTGGAGGCACGTGACAACATTCGCCGGGATCATCCCTGGGAATGGCGTGTCGGTGCGGCCTGGTTTCACAGCCCGCGCCTGGTGATCAGTGGTGACTTCAGCTACCACAGCGCCTTTCATGATGCTGTCCGTGGTGCCAATGGCCGGGAAGTGGAGGCAACCTGGAACGCGGCCATGGGGGTTGAGTATTACCTGCGCAATGACCTGGCCTTGCGGGGTGGCCTGTTTACCAACAATGCCAACACGCCCAGCGAGGTGGTGCAATACGATCATGTCAACATGCTGGGCTTCAGTGCCAGCGTTGCCCGCTTCACGCGTAACTCCTCGCTGGATCTGGGCTTCAGTTATGCCGCTGGCCGTGGTCAGGGCCAGGTATTGCCGGTGGATCGGGATCCGCAGACGGTGGAGGCCAGCAGCCTGACCGTCTTCCTGTCCAGTTCCTACACGTTCTGAAGGCACCGTGATGCGGTTTCGGGCATACATTGTCTGCGTGATTGCCATCCTGCATGCGCCCGGCCTGGCGGCCTCCGCCTTTCCCGGCCTGAAATCGACGACCCTGGCTGAATCCGTCTTCAATGCCCGGGTCGCCGTTCACCATGGTGGCGCCGGGGAGGGGGCACCGGTGGTGCTGGTGCATGGTATCGGTACCGAGGCCTCGGAGGTGTGGACGGACCTGGTTGCCGCACTGCGTGAGGAGCATCCACTCATCGTGCTGGATCTGCCCGGCTTCGGGGCTTCGCCCGGTTCGGGCGAGCTCTACAGCCCCGACAACTACGCCAGTGTGTTGCACGAAGTGATCCAGGCCTTTGCCGGGGAGCCCGTCAGGCTGGTGGGCCACTCCCTGGGGGGCGCCATTGCCATTCGATATGCCGCCCGTTATCCGGAGCAAGTGGAGTCCCTGCATCTGATCAGCGTGGCCGGGATTCTGCACCGTGCGGCCTATGCCGCCTTCCTCGCCCGCGTGGGTGATGCGGAAGGACGGGTGGACGGCAGCGGGGGGCCCGACAACCCGGTGGATCGGGCTGTTTCCTCGGCCATCCGCAAGTTCGTTCGTCGCACACCGGACAGCAATCGCATGCTGGAAAGCAGTTTCTTCCGGCGTGCCGTGCTGGGTGGCAATGCGGAAACCATTGCCGGCATGGCCCTGGTGGCGACGGATTTCGGCCCCAGTCTGGATCAGGTGCGGGCGCCCACCCGCATCTATTGGGGTGAAGCGGATCGTACCGCCCCGCTGCGGACCGGCGAGATTCTCAAGGCGCGCCTGCCACTGGCCAGCCTGACGGTGTTCCCCGATGCCGGCCACGCGCCCATGCTGGAAATGCCAGGGCGATTCAATGACACCCTGATTGCCGGGCTGTCCGGTCAGCGGGCGGGGCAGGCGTCGGCCATGCCGGATGAGATCGGCGAGGCCAGCGCGCACTGCAGGGATGAGCGTGGCTTCCGTCTCAGTGGTGCCTTCAAGCAAGTGGTCATCGAAAATTGCCCGGATGCACTGCTCACGGATATAGCCGTGGCCCGGCTCGAGATACGGGACTCCAGGGCCCGTCTGCGCAACATTCGCCTGAAAGGGAGCGGGGAAGGGGAGCAGGCGGCACTCACGGTACGTAACAGCGAGCTCCTCGTGACCGGTGGCCGCTTTTCCGGTGCCTGGCTGATCGACACCGAGCGCAGCGTTATCGACATGGCCGGTACGGTACTAGAGCCCACGGAACTGGCTGTGCGCAATACCGGGTCCGATGCCAGCGAAATACTCTTTTCGGTGACCACCCTGCTCAGGGGGGAAGAACGCCGTTATCTCCACGAAGTGATGGCTTTTGAACAGGGGGATCGTCTTTGAAGGTGTTCGTAAACGGCCGCTGGTTGCTGTTCCTGCTGCTATGGCCGGGCATGGTGTTGGCGGCGCCGCCATCGGCTGACTGGCAGACCCTTGAGACGGAGCGCTTCCGTGTGCATTTCCCCGGCGAACTGGAAAGCTGGGCCCGTAAGGCTGCGGCTCGGGCCGAAGCCGTGGCTGATGAAGTGCATGAATGGGTCGGATTCACCCCGGACAGCCCGGTGGATGTGATCATTGCCGACCCCTTCAATCAGCCCAATGGCATGGCCCTGCCTCTGACGGGGCGCGCCCGCATGTTGCTGTTTACAACACCACCGGCCGCGGATTCCGTGATCGGTAATTACAGCGACTGGCCGGAACTGCTGCTGATTCACGAGCACGTTCATCTGGCCCATCTCAGTCGTCCCGTGCGGCGGTCCTTTGACCGGTTTCGCGGGCAGTTGTGGCTTCCGGCCGCGGTGATGCCACTGATGCAGTCTCCCATGTGGGTGATCGAAGGCTATGCCACCTGGCTCGAGGGTGAACTGACCGGCAGCGGGCGGCCCAACAGCGACCTGCGGGCTTCGCTCATTCGCCAATGGGCACGTGAGGGCCGTCTGCCCAACTATGGGCAGTTGAGCGGTACCCTGGGTCAGGACTGGGATTCCCGCCTGCGCGCCTATCTGGTGGGTTCCGCTTACTTCGAGTGGCTGGCCGAGCGGGAAAGCCCCCAGGCATTTCGTGATGTCTGGGCCCGACAGACGGCCCATACCCGGCGGGATTTCAATGAGGCCTTTGGCGGTGTGTTCGGTGCCTCACCCGCCGAGCTGTACCAGCGCTTCATGGCAGAAACCGTTCATGCGGCCCTCAGGGCCGAGTCGGTGTTCGCGGACAGGGAAGTGCGCGGTGAGCTCTGGCAGGCATTCGGGCACCGCCTGGGCGCACCCGCCGTCTCGCCCGCGGGCGACCGGGTGGCCGTGGTGGAGTATTCGAACAACGAGCCGGCCGGGCTGCGAGTCTATCGACTGGATGACAATGCGGAACGCTTCGAGAAGTGGCGGGAAGCCGAAGAGAAGAAGGTGGAGAAGGATCCGGACGATGTCATGGCGGTTCGTCCCCGTTCACTGCCGCGCGAGGCACTGCACAGCCTGCCGGCACCGGAAGGCCGTGATGTGCATGACCCGCGCTGGATCGACGAGAACAGCATTCTCTTCACTCGACTCAGCACCGATGCGCACGGCTTTGCCAGCTCCGATCTGTTTCGCTGGCATCTGGACAGGAACCGGGTGGAGCGAATCACAGAGGGCGGGCGATTACATCGTGCCGACCCGGCTCCGGACGGCCGCTGGGCGGTGGCCGTGCGCTATCGTCATGGCTACTCGGAACTGGTTCGGGTGGATCTTGCCGACGGTCGCATCCAGTCCCTTTCGGAAGCCTCAACCAATTTGGTGCATGATCAGCCGCGCATCCATCCTGATGGCCAGGTCGTCGCCTATCTGTCGCATGCTGCGGGCCACTGGTCCCTGCGCCTGAAGGATTTGAACAGCGGTGAGGAGGCGTTGGCCCTGGATGCCGGGCCGTCGAGCTTCCTTGCCCAACCGGCCTGGTCAGCGGATGGCGTCCTGTATTTCAGTCGTGGCCGATTCGGTTATATCGGCGTGGATCGCTGGCAGGAAGGCATGGCCGACAGTCAGCCGGTGACGGTATCCGTCCAGGCCGCCCTGGCCCCCCAGCCGATACCGGGTACGGATGCCTTGCTTTATCTGCAGCCCGGTCCCTCCGGCCACGATCTGATGCGGGTGGAAAACGGCAGCGATATCCGGCCCGGGTGGCCACTGGAAAGTATGGAGACGGCCTCACCCATTGGCCGCCAGCCGGTGCCCCTCCAGTTGCGCGCCCCCGATCCCAGTGACGCACCCGCCCGTTCATACGGCCGTGGCCCGCAATTTGCGACCGGCCTGATGTCGGGGCGCTGGACCCGTTCGGAAACGGCCCTGGATCTTGGCGTGAAGGGGGGCGACCTGATCGGGCGTACGGACTGGCTGGCTGCCGCATCGCTGTCATCTCGGGAGAGCGAAAATGGGGCCTTGCTGGCCGGCAGCTGGCGAGGTTGGCCGATCGACCTTACGGCGGCGGCATTTCACCAGGTCAGTGACCCGTCGCAGCAGCGGGATGCCGCGGACACCGAGGCGATGCGCCAGCGACAGACCGGCCTGCTGATGGGGCTGGAAGCCGATCGCCGTGCCGGGCGTTTCCGCAATGGTGTGTCCGCTGGTCTGGCCCTGAGCGAGGTGAGCCTGGCGGGCGACGACTACCGGCGTGACTGGTCCTGGCTGCAGGCCGGCAGCCAATGGCAGCGTCAGCGTGGCTCGCGCCGCAGCCAGGCCGGACTGGGCCTGAGTGCGGTCGAAGGCCGCACGGAAGGGGAGAGCTGGTCGCTTCGCCGGGGCCACTTCAGCCTTGCCGCGGGAAGACAGGGGATGGCGGGCCTTGCCCTGTCTCAGGTCAGCCTGGATGACGCCGGCAACAGTGGGGAACGGCTGGTTCTCGGTGGCCAGCCCGGCCTGACCAGTACCGCCCGAACCCAGCCGGAGAGAATCTTCGAGCCCGCCGTTCCGCTCGGATTGCTGATCGGGCAGGAGTACGAGGGTCAATCCTTCTTCCTGCGCAACCGCAGCAACACCGCGCGGCTCTTCTATCGGCGCCACCGCATGGGCGAGGAGAGCGCCGATGAAGGCGACTGGCTGGTTCTGCGGGGTTTCGAGATTGGCGGTGGCCTGACGGATACCCGCCTGCCCCTGCCCGAACTCAGGGGTGTGCGCCTGGAGGCCGGAGTCGCACTGATTCAGGACAACCCCCTGCCGGATCGCACCCGGGCCTGGGTCAATTTGCGGTATGAGTGGTGAGTTCTGAGTTCTGAGTTCTGAGTTCTGAGTTCTGAGTTCTGAGTTCTGAGTGCTGAGTTCTGAGTGCTGAGTGCTGAGTGCTGAGTGCTGAGTGCTGAGTGCTGAGTGCTGAGAGGGGGTGGCAAGAGGCATGGTCATGATTCACTGGAAATGTCATGTGAATATGGTCGGCAGGAAAGGGCGATGAACATCGCCACAACATCAACATCAATACGTGTTCAATTCAGGGAGAAGAAAATGAAAATGAAACATTGGCTCGTTGTTCTGCTTGCCGTCGGTCTGTCGGCCTGTTCGGCGACCTATATGGCCCAGGAATATCCGCTGGACGAGGAACGCATCTCGAACATGGATGTCCGTGGTGAAGTGCGCGTGAATGGCGCCTATGACAGCCCGCGACCCTTCCGAATCGGCAATATCGACGCTGACCTGAAACAGATCAGTGACCAGATGGCCTCGCAGATGGCGGATGAGATCCAGCGTCGCCATGACGGTAGCCGTGGCTCTGCCAAGGAGATCGAAGTGCGCGTGACCCGCATGGACGTGGCCAACCGCTTCGCCTACCTGGAAGGGCAGATCCATGTGGAGCTGACTCTGGGCAACGGTGATACGGTCAACTTCGAGCGCCGCAATGGCAGTGCCGGTCATATTGACCGGGTACTCAACGGTACCGTCGCCCGTGCCATCATCGAAGCCCTGGAAGACGATACGGTCAGGGCCTATCTGGCCGAGTGATGTCGTTAGCCATGCCGGCTGGCAGGGGTTTCCTGTCAGCCGGCATGGGTTGTCGCTCGTTGGCACCGAGGCGGCTATCGCCCGCCCTACAGGGGGCATTGGGTATATGACGGGCAACGGTTGGTGACTGGATTGTCGTCGGCAGCGATTGAAAGATCAAAATGCCGACAACGACAACGACAACGACAACGACAACGACTACGGTCTGCTAAGCACTCAGCACTCAGAACTCAGAACTCAGCACTCAGCACTCAGCACTCAGCACTCAGCACTCAGCACTCAAACAAGACGGCACCCCAAAGGGTAGGGGGGGTGATCCACTCCCCCTGCCATTACCTTTTCCCGCTGATCCCGCCACCAGGCCGCGTCGAAGATATGGGCATGATGCAGCCGGATTACGTCCAGTTGCTCGGTGGACAGGCCCATGAAGTCCGGAAAACGCTCGGGAAACACGTCGCCAGGGTTGACGGCGAAGCCGGGTTCGGCGCTCATCAGCTCTTCCTCGGATCGGGCGGGCGGTATGCGCCGGAAATGGCAATGCCTGAGCAGACGCAGTTCGTCGTAGTCGTAGAAAATCACGCGACCGGTTCCCGTGACACCGAAGTTCTTCAGTAACAGGTCCCCGGGAAAGATGTCGGCGCAGGAGAGATCCTCGAGGGCCTGCCCGTAATCACTCAGGACCGCTGCCTGTTCCTGCGGGCCGGCCTCGCGCAGGTAGAGGTTCAGGGGGCGTACCCGCCGTTCAGCATAGCAGTGGTTCACGATCAGCGAGTCACCGTCGATCCGGATGGATTGCTGGCAGTCTGATTGCAGTTCCTTCAACAGCGCCTCGCTCATCTGCCGGAGCGGGAAGCGCAGTTCGCGAAAGGGCTGGGCATCCACGAGACGTCCGCCGCGTTCATGGCGAAAGACCATCTGATACTGTTTGAATACCTGTTCGCGTTTGAAAGGTTTTTCCGGCCCGAAACGGTCACGCACCACCTTGAACACCAGCGGATAGGAGGGCAGCGTGAACACCACCATGACCAGTCCTGGCGTACCTTCCGCCAGCTCCAGCTTTTCATCGGCATGCGCATTCAGATGCCGGAAGAAATGCCGGTAGCGCTCGGTCTTTCCCTGCTTGATGCGCCCAAGCACGGTGTAGAGCTCGTCCAGCGGCTTGTGGGGCAGCAGGGTGCGCAGGAAGAGGGTGGCATCGGAAACCCGGGGCAGATCGGCGAGAAAATAGTTGTGGGTATAGCCGAAAGCGATGCTCAGCGAGCGTCGATCGATTAACAGGGCCTCGGCCCGGATACCATCGGCGTGGCGGTTGAGAACCACCACGCAGGGGCGGTAATCCTTTTCGGTGAACAGCCGTCCCACCAGCCAGGCACGTCCGTCCCGGTAGAAAACCGTGTCCATGAACTCCATGGCCACCGGCCATCCCTTGTCGTCATCTTCCAGTACCCGACCGAGGCGCCGCGCCAGTCTGTCCACATCCCCCGGTCGGTCGCCCCAGGCGAGGCGGAATGGCAGGCTGGCCAGGACCCGGTCCCATAAGCGGTGCAGTTCATTCTGGCTGCTGTCGGGGATGGCAAAGTGATGAATGGCCGGTGGTTCGGAGGAACGTGTGCTGGGCTCCACCTCCAGCGCCCGGAATTCCACTGCGCCGTCCACACCCCGGGTGCGGAACAGGCGGCGGCTGCTGCTGTTGAAGAAGGTCTTGCAGAGTTCGGAATCCGGCAGCTCTTCAATGAGCTCGCGATAGTGATTGCGGAGCGCCTTCCAGAACGTGCGCGAAAGAATCCGGCTGCCAAGTTCCGTTTCCAGGAGGGCCAGGCACTCTCGGATGCTGTCGTCGTAGAGCTGAACCCTTTCCATGGCATCCGCCTGCATGCCGGCCCGGTCGCCCGCCTCAAATCGCCGACGGCCGCGACGGCTGATGTCGGCAAAGGCAGCGTTGTAATCGTCGAAGGCGCGCAGGATGCGGGTAGCGGCCTTTTGCACCGCCGGCGAGGCTGGTGCGGTCGCGACCTTCACGGAAGCACCTTCCGGCGCAGCAGCCTGAGGCGGGCGCTGCGGTAGTAGAGAATGGCCAGCCAGTCGTAGAGGGCGTGGATGAGAATGGGAAGCAGCAGGTTGCCGCTCCAGTGAAAGAGCAGCCCCATGTAGATGCCCATCAGGGTGGCGACGATGAAATAGGCTCGGCTGATGGCATGAACCAGGCCGAACAGCAGGCCGGTGGCGAGGATGGCCACGGGGGCGTTCAGCCACTGCGCCAGAGCCTGCTGAAGTACACCACGGAACAGCAGCTCTTCACCCACGCCGGCCAGGATGGACAGGGGCAGGGCCCAGTGGATGCTGCGGTGGCGAAAGAGCTGCGTCAGCATGTTGCGGACCTTCTGCTCCAGCTCCCGCCCCCAGGAGGGGGTGAAGGGCATCAGCAGGCCGTAGAGAAGGAATATGGCGGCTGTTCCTGCCAGGGTCTGAAACAGCAGCGCCCAGGACAGGTGCATGGCGCCCAGCAGCGGCAGACCCAGCGGCCAGGCCAGGAACAGGGCCAGGGGGATCAGGGCCGCCTGAAACAGCAGGCCGGCGAACAGATTGCTGCGCCAGAAATCGTTGTCGGGGCGGGCCACCAGGGCTTTCCTTTCTGTTCAAGGAGTGATGCCCCATGTTCTGCAATTGTGCCGCCGGCGTCCAGACCTGATGGACGGTGCCGTTCTGAGCTCTTCTGGAATGGTCAAGGGCGTCGTAAATGCCTATGCTTGAAGTGTTCGTCCGCAAAAGGGGGTGTGGCAAGCGGGCGCCCGGGGGTGGAGTGCGGGAATTTGACGGATCATGTCTGTGGTGATCGCGGCGAGGAGCGGGTAACGATTCCGGATCGTTGCGGCTGGATGCCAATGGCATTGGGCTGGTGGCTGCTGCTGGCGTTTGCCCAGGCCGGTGCCTCGGTCGCCGCCGGCGATGTGCCGGACCGCCCGGTCGTGGAGGGTAGTGCCCAGGCCGGGAGCTACCTGCTCACCGAGCGGCATCGCCAGTATCTGATTCAACGCGGTCCCCTGCGATTATGTGTTGACCCGGACTGGCTGCCCTTCGAAGCCATCAACCCCGCGGGTGTCTACATCGGCATCGGTGCGGACTTCATGGCCTTGCTTGCCCGTCGGGGCGGACTGCAGCTGGAGCTGGTACCGACCCGTAGCTGGTCGGAATCGTTGACCCGGATTCGTGATCGGGACTGTGACGTGCTGCCGTTGGCGATGAAGACCCCGAGCCGCTCGGAGTACCTGGATTTCACCCGCCCCTACCTGGAAACCCCCTCCGTCATCGCCACGCTTGGGCCACAGCCCTTCATCCGGGATCTGGCGGAAGTGGCGGATCGTCCCCTGGGGATCATGGCGGGCTTCAGTTTCGTGGAGATCTATCGCGCTCGATATCCCGGCATCCACCTGGTCGAGGTCTCGTCCTATGAAGAGGGCCTGACCGCCGTCATGGAAGGTGAGCTGTTCGGCATGCTGGGCAACATGGCCAGCATTGCCTACTCCTTGCAGCGCATGCGGAACACGGAGCTGCGCATCAGCGGGCGCCTGATCGATGACTCCCGCCTGTCCATGGCCAGCCGCAATGACGAGCCCGTGCTCAATGAGATTCTGGAAATTCTCGTCGCCACCATCTCGGCGGGGGATCGGCAGCGGGTGTTGAACCAGTGGTATGCGGTGAGAATCGACATGGATGAGAACGGCCCTATCCTGTTTCCGCTGGTGCTTGTGGCCGGTTTACTGTCCATCCTTCTGATCTTCTGGGCCTACCATCTCTATCTGCGCAACAGCATGTTGCGGCAGAGCAATGCGCGATTGTTGCAGCAGAATCGCCAGGATGCGCTGACCGGCACCTTCAATCGCCTGTATTTCGATGAGCGCTTGCAGCATGCCATGGCACTGGCCCGCCGTCGCCGCCTGAAGCTGGCTGTCGCCATGCTCGATCTCGATCATTTCAAGCAGTTCAATGATCACCATGGGCATGCGCTGGGTGATCAATGCCTGCGACAGATCAGCGGACTGATGCGTGACATGTTCCAGCGGGAGACGGAAACCGTGGCCCGTTATGGCGGCGAGGAGTTCGTCATTCTTTCGGAAGACGGTTCACCGGAGCAGTTCGCCCGTCGCCTGGAAGCCTTCCGCCAGGCCCTGAAGGACATGCCGCTGCAATATGAAGGAGAGGATATTCAACTCACCGTGAGTATCGGGTTGTGGGTGGCGGTGCCATCCATTGGTGACCGGCCCGCCGATTTCATGCGCCAGGCGGATGATGTGCTGTATGAGGCCAAGGCGGCGGGACGGGATTGCCTGCGCAGACGTGAACGCGAGGAATCGGTGTCCACCGGCTACTGATGACAGAGGCGTGAACGCGCCTCGTGCCAGCTCAGTTCACGGCCGGAGGGCAGCGTCGCTTCACTGTCGGCCAGCCAGGCCTGAATGTCGGCCTTGGTTTCCCCGGCCCGGCTGTCCCGAGCCAGGAAATGCCAGCCGTCCGGGTAGAAGGCGAAGCGCCGTTGCGGATCATCGGCATCCGGGTGATGCCTGATCATCTCGCAGATGGCCTCTGCCGGGATGACCTCGTCCTCGCCCCCGTAGAGCACCAGCAGCGGGTCGGTAACGGCCGGCCAGGTGGCCAGGGCGTCGCTCATCAGTTCCGTCAGCCCATCCAGGGCATCCACCCGGACCCGATGAATGACCAGCGGGTGCTCATCCCAGTAATCGGCCCATTCCGGGTCATCGGTGGGTTCCACCGCCACCCAGTCGGCACTCACCCGCATGCCGGGGGTCAGGCGAAGCCCCAGCCACAGGCCCATCCGCTGGTACCAGGGCTGTGTCTCCCGAGCCCAGACCGCCGGTGCCATCAGAACGGTACCGGCAAGCGCCGGGCGGTCGTCGTCTGCGAGGGCCAGCAGTGCCACGGCACCGCCCATGCTCTCGCCCAGCAGGTACAGGGGTGTTTGCGGGTAGCGTGCCCGCAGGAGCGTGAGTGCCAGCACCGCATCATCCACCAGCCGTTCCGTACCGGGCCAGATACCCCTTTGTTCGGTGCCACCAAAACCCCGCTGGTCGTAGGCCAGCACGGTCACGCCCCGGGCCGAGAGGTATTCTCCAAGTGCGGTATGTGATTGGCGAAAATCATTGAAACCATGCAGGGCCAGCACCACCGCCTCGACCTCCCCTTCGGCGTGCCAGACCGTTACCGGCATGCGGTAGCCGTCAGCGGCCACGAACACCGCGTCGTTCAGCCCCGGTGGTTCATTGCCTGGCCCCGGTTCCTGAATACGCGCCTGGGCACAGCCCGCCACGGCGGTCAGGACAATGAGCAGCATCAGCCGCGTCAGGGCAGAGCAGGAATCCTGGGCGTTCCGGAATCGTTTCACGGAATGATTTCCTTCTGTGATACTGCAGTCAGCGCTTCGTGAGACCACCATGCTGTCAGCATAGCCAGATGAAGGGAAATGATGAACCGCACCACTCGCGTTCTGGATCATCGCTGGGATCTCACGGTGAGCGAGGCCATCGCCCTGCAGCGGGACATGGCCACCCGGCTGATCCTGGAAGACCGGCTGGACGCGCCACGAACGGTGGCCGGTCTGGATGTGGCTTTTCCCGACCGGGGTGCCACCACGCGAGCCGCAGTGGTGGTGATGAGCCTGCCCGGCCTGGAGCGCCTGGATGAAGCCGTGGCGGAACAGCCCACCCGCTTTCCCTATGTCCCGGGCCTGTTGTCCTTTCGGGAAGTGCCGGCGCTGATGATGGCCCTGGAACAGCTGAAGATCTCACCGCAGCTGCTTCTCTGTGATGGTCAGGGCATTGCCCATCCCCGCCGCATGGGCGTGGCCTGTCATCTTGGCCTGCTCACGGACCTGCCCAGTATCGGCATCGGCAAGTCGCGGCTGTTGGGTACGCATGCGCGAGTCGATGAAACCAAGGGCAGTCGGCAGCCGTTGATTCACCGGGGCGAAACCATTGGCATCGTCCTCAGAAGTCGCGACCGGGTTCGCCCCATTTTAGTCTCCCCCGGCCACCGCCTCGGCCTGCAGACCGCCGTCGACCTCACCCTGGCCTGTCTCGGCCGCTTCCGCCTCCCCGAACCCATCCGCGCCGCCGACCACCTGGCCGGTCATCGTCCGTGAATCGGACCCGGTAACTTACTGGCGCCAGTGAACGCAGTTGCGGCCGGCGGCCTTGGCGTCGTAAAGGGCGGCGTCGGCGCGGCGCAGCAGCGTGGGGCCGGACTCGCGACGGTCGGTGAAGCTGGTGACACCGCCACTCAGGGTGACCGAGGCGAGTGCGCGAAGGTCGAATGCTGCAGTTAGCGGAGGATTCGCTTGGTCAATTTCGAGAACAGTGTTATGTCACATGAGCGATGCGCCCCATGAATAGGAAGGGCGTTGAGATTTGCTTTCGGTGATCGGGTCAACAAGGTCTGCACTGTAATTTCGTGGCAGTCTCAAGCGCTAGTCAGTGTTCCGATGTAAGAAAAACTTGTTCGCATGAGTAGGAATATCCTTAATTTCACTTCAAGTGAAATTTCGTTATAGATTTTGGTGTTTCAGATTTATATCTTTTTCTAAGTGCGCAAAAGATTGTGTACGAAATGGTGTTTCGATATTTTTTTCAAGCAACCAGTTCCACTTGAAAAAAAGGAGGGGGTATGAAGCTCAAAATCGTGTCGATCATAGGGCTCTTTCTTTATGCGCTTAGTGTGTCCGCAAGCGCATCCCAGAATCAGTCAGTGGAGCAGTTTGAAAAATATTACTCCGCAATACTCAAAGCAAAATCACAAGATCCAAAGTCCTATTTGATTGTTCCAGATGTGCCGGAATCTGTGGATCCTGATGATCTTCCTGAGTGTGATGATGAACTTAGTCAGCTTCTATCAGTCGCTGTGATCAATGGTCAGGCTACTCGTGACGGTCTTTCGTTTGTCTATGAAATTGACGTGGTTTCAGGCGTCTTGAATGTCGACATCTCCGGGGTCGAGTATCAATTTCCCGCTAGAGAGTTTATGGAGGATGCGGGCTTGCGAGCTCGTCTTCAGGATCAGTTGGTTCTGGAGAGCTCGGCGGTGCCCGTGCCGTGTTTGAATCCTTGGGGGTTGCTTGTCTGCGGAACGGTAGGTGGGAGTTATTGCTTGTGGCGCACGCACCAGTGCAGGGCTAACGCATTGAAAGTATGTTATCACGGCTTTAATTGTGGGATCCGATCAGAGTGGTGTGGGATTTGTGGAGAAGGCGGTTATGAGTGCCACAAGTGCGTTGAGGTTATGCCAGATCTTGAAAGGCCGTAATGAATAGAGTTCCTTTGTGATCTGGCTTGAATATTTATGATGCGCCGTCGAGGTTTTTTATATGGGTGGTTTATGTGCCCAAACTTCGGTCGGCGCATTTATTGAATCTAGCGGACTATGGTGCTGGCGTGATGTGTTGATTTTCCCGCGCGTGGAGGGGGTATGGTTGCTTTGATCGTGGAAGAATGGGGGAGGCGGCGAGGTTTGCTCGCTGTTCTGAAGGTGTATGCGCCGATTCTGGCGATGCTTTTTCTGGTCTACTGGGGTACCACCGCGGTACTGGCAGCCTTGGTCCTGGATCAAAAGCGGGAAGTGATCGTTCAGGTTCACGGGCAGGGTATCAATGACTGTGACCACCTTGAGGTTCATTTGTCGGAGCGCGTCGGCAGTGATGCCAGGCTGCAGGTGAGCAGTGCCGAAGGGCACTCCCTGGCGGAGGACAGCCGCCTGACTTGTGTCGTGCAATGGGCGGAAGCCGGCTGGTTGAGCCGTGGCTGGCAGTCCGGCGTCATTCATTCAGAGGTCTATTTGGACGCGCTCGCTGATGTGGCGATCATCCGTGGTGGTCGATTCATCGGTGGTGGCTGGCATCCAGAGTATGGGCACCTGGCCTGGGTGGCCGTGGTGTTGCTGTTTTTCCTGCTGTGGCGCCGCCATGAGCGGACGCAACTCGAGCGAAAAGGCAGCTGGTCACGGGTGCTGGGTTTGCCGCTCCTGGTCTTTATGGGCTGGTTCTTTCTGGTGATGCCGCTCATCAGTTTGCTCACCCTGCCATTTCAGACCGAATCGGATGCACCGTGGAATACGGCGGCGAATTTCGTTCAGGGTGGTCTCGGGAACCCTTTCTGGGTGCTTTACTTTGTGTTCGGGGCTCCCCTGGCCGAGGAAATTCTGTTCAGGCGGATTGCCTACAAGGGCTTTCTCGAGGCCAGTTACCCGATTCTGGGAGCAATGATCGTCAGTGCCGGCTTTGTTGCCATCCATATCCAGTATCTGAGTGCCCATCTTGTGGAAGGGCTGTTCATCTACACCTCGATATTCCTTTTGTCGCTTCTGCATTGCTATCTCTTTGCCCGAACCCATCACCTGGCGGCGCCGTTACTGCTTCATGTTCTTCACAATGGCAGTGTCTTGTTCTTCGTCGGCTTGTCGGTTGGCGGCTGAGGTTCCCTAGCGCCAGTGAACGCAGTTGCGGCCGGCGGCCTTGGCGTCGTAAAGGGCGGCGTCGGCGCGGCGCAGCAGCGTGGGGCCGGACTCGCGACGGTCGGTGAAGCTGGTGACACCGCCACTCAGGGTGATCCGGAGTGTCCCGGCGCGGGTCTGGAATTCCGTGGCGGCGACCCTTTCCCGAATGTCCTCGGCGATGGCGACGGCATTCTCCCGTTCTGCACCCGGCAGGATGATGCCGAACTCCTCGCCCCCCAGGCGGCCGACCAGGTCGTCACTGCGTCGTCGCCCGGACAGGAGGGGGGCCAGCTTGCGCAGGATCTCGTCGCCCACGTCATGGCCGTGACGGTCGTTGATGGGTTTGAAATGATCCAGATCCAGCATGACGATGGAGAGGGGCATGCGGTGGCTGCGGGCATCGTCGAGGGTGTCCTTGAGGGCACGCATGAAGCCACGTCGGTTGAGCAGACCGGTCAGGGAGTCGCGGAAAGCCATCTGCTCCAGCACCTGCTGACGCCGCTTCTGGGAGCTGACATCGATGGAAACGGCCGACACGCGCAGCAGCTGGCCATCGGCATCCTTGTGGGCAATCAGGGTGGTCTGAACCGGGATGAGCTCGCCATTCGCGCTGGAGAAGCTCATCTCACCGACCCAGCAGCCCTCCTCCATGGCGGTAGGCAGGGCAACCTCAACCAGGGTCCGGAAGGATTCTTCGGTATGCACCCGGCGGGGGCGGTAGTCGCTCAGGGGATCGTTCGGACCCAGGCCCAGGACGCGGCGCCCGGCCCGGTTCAGATAGATCAGACGGCCATCCGGGGCGCTGATGCCGACAATGGCCGGGGTGGCGTCAATGATCTCGTAAAGCTGCTCGCGGGACTGCTCGGCTGCTTCCAGGCGGGTGATGTCTTCGGTGATGCCGTCAATGAAGGCCGTGCCGTCTTCCCCCTGGCGTTGCCGAACGGTGACGCGGAAGGTGCGAATATTCCCCCGCAGGGTGCGCAGGCGCACATTCTCGCTGTGCCAGTCATCGGCCGCCTTCATGCGCGCCACGAAGGCCGCCCGGTCTCCTTCATTGGCATACAGCCTGGAGGCGGGTGTGGCCAGCAGTTCTGCTTCCGATTCCGCCTCGGTGAGGCGAACCATCTCCGGGTTGACGGAAAGAAAGCGGCCACCGTCCTCGACCTGGCTGCGGTAGATGCCCACCGGCAGGTTGGCGACGATGTCGCTCAACACACTCAGTTCCCGTTCCTGATCGTTACGGGCGGTGACATCGTGAATGATGGACAGCAGACGGGTCTTGCCCTGGAGGGTCAGGGGTGAACTGTAGACTTCCACGTCACGGATTTCACCGCCGGCTAGGCGGTGCTGGAACTGGAAGCAGTTCCGTCGTGCATCCCGGGCCGCCCGCATTTCGGCACGAACCTGAGTCTCAGACAGGGTGTTGAGATCAATGACGCGCAGTGCAAGGAGCTGTTCGCGGCTGAATCCATAGAACCGCAGTGCCGCGTAATTGGCATCCAGGATGGCGCCCGAATCGGGATCCACCAGCAGCTTGATGGCCAGGCTGCCGTGAAACATCTGCCGGAACATTTCAGTCTGTGGATCAGTGTCGCTCACCCTGCAAGTTGCTCCCCTGAGGCGGGTGGGCCGGATGCCTATCGATGGGTCGATAGTACCCGCCTTTGCAAGGTGAATCATCCTCCTTCGCTGGCGGGGGCCAGGCCGGTGCTGCTACATTGCCGGCTGATTCCGTGAATCCAGATGGGGAGTGGGCATGGTTCTTGTCACGCTGATCGTGTACCTGGTGGTATTGCTGGGCATTGGAATCTGGGCACGGCAGCGGGTGGATGACAGTGCGGATTTCCATCTGGCTGGTCGTCGTCTCGGGCCGGTGGTGGCGTCCCTGAGTGCTTCGGCCAGTTCGTCCTCGGTCTGGACCCTGCTGGGCATGAGTGGTGCCGCCTGGCTGTGGGGCCTGCAGGCGGTGTGGCTGATTCCCGCCGTCGTTTCGGGATTTGCCATCAATTGGTTCCTGGTGGCCCCGCGACTGCATCGCCAGAGTCATGACAACCAGGCCCTGACTCTGGTGGACTTTCTTTCCCAGGGCTGCACGCCGGCCATGCGCCGCAGCCTTCGCGTCATCGGGGCCGGGCTCATTCTCTTCTGCTTCACCCTCTACGTGGCCGCCCAGTTCCAGGGTGCGGGTACCGCCATTGCCACGGCGGCACCGGTGACAAGCAGCACGGCCATCATCGTCGGCGCCATCATCGTCATTCTCTATGTCTTTCTCGGGGGCTTCTGGGCAGCCAGCGCCACCGATGCACTGCAGGGGGCGATGATGCTGGTGGTAGCACTGATTCTGCCCTATGTGGCGCTCGCCGCCGTGGGCGGTCCAGCCGAGCTGTGGGCCGGGCTGCAGGCCCAGGGCGACCCTGGCCTGCTGAGGCTCGTGGACCAGCCGGGACTGATGCTGGCCATGGTTTTCGTGGCTGGTCTGTTCGGCATTGGTCTGGGCTATCCCGGCCAGCCCCACGTGGTGAACCGCTTCATGGCGCTGCGCTCGGCCGGCGAGATCCGAATCGCCCGCAATGTGGCACTGATCTGGGCCACCCTGATCTACATTGGCATGGTGATTCTGGGCTGGAGCGGCCGTGTCCTGTTGCCGGAGCTGGCGGATCACGAGTCGGTGCTGCTGGAGTTGAGTGTCTCCCTGCTGCCGGCGGTGATCGGGGGCATCATTACCGGCGGGGTGCTGGCGGCCATCATGTCCACCGCCGACAGCCAGCTGCTGGTGGCCAGCGGCTCGGTCAGTCATGACCTTTACCGGGGCCGGCATTCGGTGAGACTGGATCGGGCGGTGGTGGTGCTGCTCGGCCTGGCGGCGGCCGTGCTCGCCCTGTTCGTGCCCGATACCATCTTCAATCGGGTGCTGTTCGCCTGGCAGGTGCTGGGCAACGGCTTCGGGCCCCTGCTGCTTGTTCTGCTCTGGCGGGGCGGGGTGTCCGGCGCCTGGCGTCTGGCCGCCATGGTCAGCGGTGCCGGCCTGACCATCCTGATCAGTTTCTTCCCGGACGCGCCCGGAAACGCCGTGGAGCGTCTGCTGCCGTTCTTCATTGCCCTGGCCATCGCCCTGATCGGCCATGCACGCGGGAATTCGACAGGCCGCTGATCACTGCGCTGAGTGCTCGGGTGGAACGTGCAGGCGATTCAGCCGCCCGTTGTGGAAACCAACGCCCGCCTCGCACGGTCGAAAAGGCATTGCCGGTGCCGTGAGGAGGGTGAGGCATGAAATCCGTCATTCTGCTGTTGGCGCTTCTGTGGCTGGCAGGCTGCGCCCAGACGGGCCTGTCCATGCATGAGCATCCGGGCCTGGTCGACGACAGTCGCGACAAGGTCGCCAACGAGTACTACCGTTGCCAGCCGGGCTCCGGCATTCCCCGCTTCATGCCCATGGGTGGCGTGCCCGAGCACCTGCAGGTGCCTCACCGGGGCAACTGTCTGCGCTAGCGATTGGTCAGGCGCAGCTCGATGCGTCGGTTGCGGGCCCAGGCCTCCGGGGTGTTTCTCTCATCCACGGGTTGATGTTCGCCAAAACCGGCGGCGGCCAGGCGGTGTTCGGGCAGGCCCTGGCGTGACAGGTAATGAACGATGTTCAGGGCCCGGGTGGTGGACAGCTCCCAGTTGGAGGGGAAGGCCTCGGTGCGAATGGGGCGGCGGTCGGTATGGCCTTCCACCTGCAGCACCCAGTCGATTTCCTCCGGTATCCGTTCGCTGATGCGTTCGAAGGTCTCGGCCAGGCGATCCAGGGTTTCACGGCCGGCCGGGCCGATGTCCGCCGAAGCGGATTCGAAAAACAGTTCCGACTGAAAGCGGAAACGGTCGCCGACGATCTCGATTTCCTCCACATCCGCCAGGGCTTCACGCAGGCGGCCGAAGAACTCCGAACGATAACGATCCAGCTCCTCCACCCGGCGGGCCAGGGCCAGGTTCAGGCGTTCACCCAGCTCGGCGATCTCGGCCCGCTGCACCGTGGCGGTGGCTTCGGCGATGTCCAGGGCCTGTGACAGGGCCGTCAGCTGTTCACGCAAGGCGCGGATGTCGTCCTGCAGGGCAGCGACCCGTGCCCGGGCCTCCGCGGACAGGGCTTCCTCCGTGGCCAGGGCGCTTTCGGTTTCCCGCAGTCGCTGTTCCACCACCGCCAGGCGTTCGCCGCGTTCGGCCAGTTCGGTCTCGCGCGCCTCGAGGGCGGTCTGCTCTTCTTCCAGCGCGGCGGCGAGCCGCTCGCGGGTGGTTTCACTCACCGCCAGTTCGGTCTGCAGGGTCTCCTCGCGCAGCAGGCTGGCGGCCAGCGCCTGGTCCAGGTCGCGCACGCGCCCCTCCAGTTGCCGCCGCTCGCGCCGTTCCATGGACAGCGTCTCGGCCAGCTGAGCCACTTCCGATTCCAGCGCCTCCAGGCTGCGGTCGCGGTCACGCAGGGTGTCGCTGAGATAGAACTGGGCCACCACGAAGAACAGGAGCACGAAGACGAACACCAGCAGGATGGTGGCCAGTACGTCCACGAAGCCCGGCCAGATATCGAAGCTGCTGCGCCCCCGGCGGCTACTGCCATGCATGGATCAGGACTCCCCGCTGCCACGGCCCTGATTGGCCAGGGTCCGGGTCAACAGCCGCAGTTCCTCGCGCAGGGTGGTCAGGGTCTGCTCCCGGTCCCGGCCCAGCTCCTGCTGCAGCTGTTCGGTGGCCCGGGCCAGGCGGGTCAGGGATTCGCCCATGTCCGCATCCTGCCGGCCCTGCTGTTCCTGGCTGTCGGCCAGGCGCTCGAGGATGGGACGCAGCTCGCTCTGGCTGCGGGTCAGGGCAGTCAGGCCCTTGCGTTCGCTCTGACTCTGTTCGGCCAGGCGTGCCAGTTCACCGGCCAGTTCCGCCAGGCGACTGTCAGCCGCGCGCCGGTCTTCCTCGGAACGCTGCATCATGCGCTGCAGCTGTTCCAGGGAATCCGCCGTCTGCTCCAGCAGGGCCTGGATGTAGGCCGGTACCGAGGCGTCCTCGCCACCGGCCAGCGCGCCACTGCTAAGTCGGGTCTGTCCCGACAGCCATTCTTCCAGGTCATTGAAGAAGCGGTTCTGGGCCGTGGCGGCCTGCAGGTCGATGAAGCCCAGTACCACGGCCCCGGCCAGGCCGAAGAGGGAGGAGGAAAACGCCGTGCCCATGCCACCCAGCGGGGCTTCCAGGCCGGTCTTGAGTTCCTCGAAGAAGGCGGTGGCACTGCGATCCTCGATGGACAGCCCGGAGATGACCTGGCCCACGGCGCGCAGGGTATCCAGCAGGCCCCAGAAGGTGCCCAGCAGGCCGAGGAAGACCAGCAGCCCAATGAAGTAGCGGGATAGGTCACGGGATTCATCCAGGCGTGAGCGCACCCCGTCCAGCAGGGTGCGCAGGGAAAGGGTCGAGAGGCTGAAGTTCTGGCCATCGCGACCGGTCAGCAGCCGTGCCATGGAGCCGAGGATGCGGGTGCGGGGAATCTTGGGACGCGCTTTTCCGCCGCTTTGCCGGAAACGCTGGATCCACTGTTGTTCCGGTTGCAGGATGAGTACCTGGCGGAAGTTGATCAGGATGCCCACCGCCAGTACCGCGAGGATCAGGCCGTTGAAGATGGGGTTGGCCTGGAAGGCGAGTTGCAGGGGTTCCAGCAGGAGCAGGCAGACCACGGCCACGGCCATCAGGAAGACCGCCATCCAGATCATCACACGACTGGGGTTGCGCACCTTGTCTCCTCCATTATCGCGTCCGGCTTTGTGAGTGTTCAGTCTGTCCGCTCCCATGGTCGGAGACAAGGGGCGAAGCCCGGGACAGGCTGCTAGACTAGGCGACTTTCATTGCCAGCTGATGGCGCTGTGGTTTCAGCGTCCGGGACAGGGAGCATGTGGGGCGTGGAGGCCGGAATTCAACTGCGGGGGGAGACGCTGGACTGCCGGGGCCAGTGGCGATTGCCGGCGGTGGCGTCCGTGGAGTCCGAACTGGAGGCCCTGCGCCTGTCGGGTCACGCCGCCCTGACCCTGCGTACCCGGGACGTGGACAGCCTGGATCTGGCCGGGGCCCGCCTGCTGCAACGGCTGATCGAACGGGCCGAGGCGGCCGGCGTGCCCATCCAGCTTGATGCCGGTGATGCCCATCGCCGCCTGATTCACCTGGCCAGCCAGGTTCATCGTCCGCAAACGCGATCGACACGCCGGGATGGCCTGCTCTCCGTCATCGGGCAACGCAGCATCGAGCACGTTCAGGAATTTCGCGGTTTTCTGGCCTTTGTGGGCGAGGCGGCCAGCGAACTGCTGCCGCGCCTGCTGCGCCCCTGGACCTTTCGCGGTCGTCGCCTGGTCAATGAGCTGGAGCAGGCTGGTCTCTATGCGGTGCCCATCGTGGCGCTGCTCAGCTTCCTGGTCGGCATGGTCATCGCCTACCAGCTGCGCAGCGGGCTGGAAACCTATGGTGCCACTCTGTTTCTGCCGGAGCTTCTGACCTCCACCATCCTGAGGGAACTGGGGCCGCTGATCGTGGCCATCGTGGTGGCCGGGCGCACGGCTTCGTCATTCGCTGCCCAGCTCGGCACCATGAAGATCAACGAGGAAATCGATGCCCTGCGCACACTGGGCATCAGTCCCTTCGACATGATGGTCCTGCCCAAGCTCCTTGCCCTGCTGATTGCCCTGCCGCTGCTGACCGTCCTGTCCGGTCTGGCTGGCATTCTCGGCGGCGT
This sequence comes from Natronospira bacteriovora, assembly GCF_030848495.1. Lineage (NCBI taxonomy): Bacteria > Pseudomonadati > Pseudomonadota > Gammaproteobacteria > Natronospirales > Natronospiraceae > Natronospira > Natronospira bacteriovora. The sequence continues at coordinate 125,409 of NZ_JAVDDT010000005.1, read as the reverse complement.
GCTGGTGACCTGGATGACCTACGACCAGGGCCTGGTGGAATTTTTCAACCGCCTGCCCCAGGGCATGGGGGTTCGCCACCTGTGGCTGGGGCTGGCCAAGGCTCCGGTGTTTGCCGCGGTCATCGCCATCATTGGTTGCCGACAGGGCTTGCGGGTGCAGCGGGGTGCCGAGGGGGTAGGGCGCGCCACCACCACGGCGGTGGTCCAGGCCATCTTTGCGGTGATCGTTATCAATGCCGCCTTCTCCATTCTATTCAACATCCTGGGCCTGTGATGAGTGAGCGGACGACAGACAAGACGGTCTCGCCGGCGATTCAGGTTCGCGGGCTGGTGAATCGTCTCGGCGATCTCACGGTTCATGACGGCCTGGATCTGGAGATCCCGGCGGGTACGACGGTGGGTCTGGTCGGTGGCAGCGGGGCCGGCAAGACCGTGCTTCTGCGCACTCTGCTGGCCCTGCGCGAACCCCAGGCCGGCAGCGTCCGTCTTTTCGGACAGGAGATGGTGGGCGTGGGCGAGGCCGAACTGCGCCGGCGTCGGCGCCGCATCGGCATGCTCTTCCAACATGGCGCCCTCTTCGGTGGACTGACGGTGCTGGAAAACATTGCTCTGCCCCTGCGCGAGCACACCGCCCTGTCAGGAGCGGTAATCGAGGAACTGGCCCTGATCAAGCTGAAAATGGCCGGCCTGCCGCCGTCGGCCGCCGGGCTTTACAGTGACGAACTCAGTGGCGGCATGATCAAGCGAGCTGCCCTGGCCCGGGCCCTGATCATGGATCCGGACATTCTGTTTCTGGACGAGCCGACCGCCGGTCTTGACCCGGTCAATGCCGCCGCCTTCGACGAGCTGATCCGGGAACTCAGCGAACTGCTGGGTCTGACCGTGGTGATGGTGACTCATGACCTGGATGCCCTTTGGCAGATCACCCACCAGGTGGTCTTTCTGGGTCGGGGTCGCGTACTGGCACAGGGGCCGGTGGCTGAAATGAGTCAGTCGGAGATCCCGGAGGTAGCCGACTATTTCTCCGATCGACGCAAGCAGGAGGCAAGCTGACAATGGAAACCCGAGCCAACTACACCCTGACCGGCCTGTTCGTGGTGCTGTTCGCGGCCGCGGCCGTTCTGCTGGGGCTGTGGATTGCCGGCGAACTGCGACAGGGAGATACCCAACCCTATCTGGTCTATCTTGATGAGCCGGTTTCCGGCCTGAACGAGAATTCCACGGTGCTCCTGCAGGGGGTGCCGGTGGGCAAGGTGCGAGCCCTGTCTCTGGATCCGGATCATCCCTCGCGGGTGCGCATTGTGCTGGACCTGGACGAGCAGGCCCCCGTGCGCGCCGATACCGTGGCCATTCTGCGTACCCAGGGGGCCACCGGTCTGATGCGTCTGGAGCTGGAAGGCGGCAGTCACGAAGCCGGCCCGCCTGAGCAACCGGAGGGTGAACCCTATCCGGTGATTCAGTCGCGGCCGTCGTTCTGGACGCGCGTGGACGATTCCGTGGATGAGGGGCTGCAGACCTTCAACAAGCTGGCCCAGCAGCTGGATCGCCTGCTGGACGACGAAACCGTTGACGGACTGACAGAGAGCCTGGCCAATCTGCGGACCTTCAGCGAAAGTCTGGCCCGCAACAGCGATGAGCTGGATCGCCTGATGGGCAGCGCCGGTGATCTGGCGGACTCCCTGCCGGCGACCCTGGCACGGGTGGATCGGGCCGTCAAAAGCTTCGATGACATGAGCCGCGGCCTGGAGCAGACCGGTCGTGACCTCAGTGAGGCAGCCGCCATCGGCGGCGAAGGCCTGGAGCGTTTCAGCGGCCAGACCCTGCCGGAGCTGGAGGCCCTGATGCTGGAGCTCGGCATTCTCAGTGCTCGCCTGCAGCGCCTGAGTGGTGAATTGTCCGAGCAGCCGGAGATGCTGATCTTCGGGCGCCCCGTCCGTGAGCCGGGCCCCGGCGAAGACTGACACACGCAAGGAAAACGATCATGTTGCGACTGCTTCCCCTGTTTCTGATCCTGTTCCTGACGGCCTGCAGCATTGGCCCGGACCGTCAGCCGCCGGCCTCGGTTCACCTGCTGGAATGGCAGGGCGAACTGGATGTGCCATCCGAGCCCCTCGCCACCGGCCTGCTGGTGCTGTCACCCCGGGCCTACCCGGGCCATGGCGGACGCGACATGCGCTATCGTGAAGCCGGCAGTGAACTGCGCTACTTTGCCCGCAATCGCTGGGCGGCCGAGCCGGCTGAACTGCTCGGCGCCGCCCTCACCGAAGCCCTGGCCGACAGCGGTGTCTTCGCGGATGTGGCCGCCCCGGGCAGCCCCCTGCACAAACCCTACCGTCTGCAGACCGACCTGATTCGCCTGGAACAGCACTTCGACGACAACGGCAGCCATGTGCGTCTGTCTCTGCGCTACCGTCTGCTGGACGCCAGAACCGGCCAGAGCCTGGGGCATGTGCGTCAGGATATCCGTCAGTCCGCCGACAGCGCGAATCCGGCCGGCGGCGTGGCCGCGGCGAACCAGGCGTTCGAGGAGAGTGTGCGCGCCCTGGTGGTGAAATTGCCGGAGTGGTTGGGGGAATGATTTATTAGTGCTGAGTGCTGAGTGCTGAGTGCTGAGTGGGTGCGGGTCGGAGGGGCCGGCGGTTCTTGGAGGGTCGGGGCTGCGAGTGGCGTTCCGTGAATCGTGAAACGTAAAACGTGAATCGGAAGGCGGCGTTGATCGGAGGCGTGCCTGTGGGAGAGGCTTTAGCCTCGATCAGCGTTGTTCGGAGTCGTTAGCCGCGCCGGTGCCACCGCCCATTCGCCGGCTCCGAAAGTGAGGAGTGAGGTGTGAGGTGTGAGGTGAAAACCCGAAGCCTCACGGCTTCCAGGCTTTGCGCGAACCAGGCCGGCCGACAGCCGGCCGTTGGGCGCCAAAGGCGCCCCGCCTTTCCCCTCACGCCTCACACCTCACCTTCGAAGCCGCAACACTCCCATTACCCCGGCATCTTCTAACGCCGCCCTCCGATTCACGTTTTACAAATCACGATTCACGAGGTGCCAACCGAAAGCCCCGCCCCTTCGATTAGCCCCCACCCCCTCCGACCCGCACCCACTCAGCACTCAGCACTCAACACTCAGCACTTTAAATTGGCACCCATCCCCACCCTGGTCTATGATCCCCCGCTGATTTCCCTTATCTCCGGAGCAGGACCATGAGTGAAACGGCGCACAGCCGAGGGCAGGCCTTTGGCAGTTGGGTTGAGCGGGTGGGGCGCAAGATCCCCGATCCGGTCATCATCTTCATGGTGCTGCTGCCGGCGTCCATTCTGCTGGCCATGCTCATGGGCGGGCATGAATTCGAGTCCATGGGAGCCGGTGGCGAGCCGGTGACCTATTCGATCAAGGCCATGCATGAAGCCGAGCATGTGCGTTGGCTGTTCGACAATGCCCTGGTGGAGAACTGGCTGGCCTTCGGCAATGGGGTGCTGGGGGTGATTCTGGTGGTCATGCTGGCCATTGGTATTGCCGAGCATTCCGGCCTGTTTGCGGCGCTGATCAAGCGCATCGGCCTGCACCTGCCGGTCAAGTGGCTGCCCCTGCTGTTGATCTTCCTTGGCATCACCAGTTCGGTGGCTACCGATGCCGGGTATCTCGTACTGATACCCTTGGCCGGCCTGCTGTATGCCGGCATCGGACAGAATCCACTGATCGGTATGGCGGCCGCCTTCGCCGGGGTCTCGGCCGGTTTCAGTGCCAATCTGATTCCGGGGACACCGGTGGATGTGATCATCGGCATGAACGCCCAGGTCTTCGCCGAGTCCCAGGGCGTGCCCTTCGAGAATGCCGCCGGCGATACCCTGCGCCCGGCCACCATGCATTACTACTTCATTGCCGTGTCCACCTTCGTGCTGGCCGGTGTGGGCGCCTGGGTGACCCATCGCTGGGTCAAGCCGCGCCTGGAGAAACAAAGCTGGGTGGTGCCGGAGGAAATCAACTTCGACGAGTTCCAGGTGACGGACGCCGAGAAGCGTGGCCTGCGTGCCTCCCTGCTGGGCGTGCTGGTGGCGGCCCTGGTGATTGTCGGGCTTTCACTGGGCCCGCTGGCGCCCTACACCGATGAGGCCGGCAACACCCAGTTGCCCTTTCTCAACAACATCATCCTGCTGATTTCCTTCTTCTTCGCCATCGTGGGCGTGTTCTTCGGTGTGGCTTCAGGCAACTTCAAGCGCACCTGGGACGTGGTCCATGCCATGGTCAAGCAGATGAACACACTGGGTTACATCCTGGTGCTGACCTTCTTCTGCTACAACTTCCTCGGCGTGCTGACCTACAGCGGCCTGGGTGCCTGGATCACCTATCTGGGTTCCCAGGGTCTGCTGGCCCTGGGGGTACAGCAGTTCCCCATCCTGTTGATCATCGGCTTCATCTTCACCACTGCCATCATCAACATCTTCGTCGGTGGCCTGACTTCCAAGTGGATGCTGCTGGGCCCGATCTTCATTCCCATGCTGTATTTCGTGAACAGCGACATGACCCCCGATCTTGTCGCCGCCGCCTATCGCGTGGCCGATTCCTCCACCAACATCATCACGCCGATGATGACCTACGCCGGCGTGATCCTGGCCTTCATGCGCAAGTACAAGCCGGAGATGGGCTTTGGTGACATGCTCATCATCATGGTGCCGTACTCGCTGATGTTCCTGTGCGTGTGGACGGCGCTGCTTGTTGGCTTCTTTGTGCTGGGGATTCCTTTGGGGTTTTAAGCGAGTACTGAGTTCTGAGTTCTGAGTGGGCAGTGCCCTCGTTGTCGTAGTCGTAATCGTAATCGTAATCGTAATCGGCCTTTCGAGTGAATCGTGAATCGTAAAACGTGAATCGGAAGGCGGCGTTGATCGGAGCCCTGCCTGTGGGAGCGGCATTCTGCCGCGATCAGCGCTTGGCTGGAGCCGTTAGCCGCGCCGGTGCCACCTCACATTCGTCGGCTCCGAATGTGAGGTGTAAGGCGTGAGGCGTGAGGTGAAAACCCGAAGCATTGCGGCTTCCGCGCTGCGCGCAAACCAGGCCGGCCGACGGCCGGCCGTTGGGCGCCAAAGGCGGCCCGCCTTTCACCTCACTCCTCACGCCTTTCACCTCACCTTCGAAGCCGTAACACTTCCAGTACCACGGCACCCTCTACCGCCCCCACTCAGCACTCAGCACTCAGCACTCAGCACTCAGCACTCAGCACTCAGCACTCAGCACTCAGCACTCAGCACTCAGCACTCAGCACTCAGCACTCATCCCCCTCACCCCAACCGCTGAAGCCGTTCCCCGATCACCTTCCCCTGCGCCGCGGCCAGCTTCCTGAAATCGAAGCTCAGGCGCTTTTCATTGGCCAGGCGTGCCCAGTAATCAGCGGCGGCAGTGGCGGCACGGCGCCAGTTGTCCAGTTCGCCGCTGGCGGGCATGGGCAGGGGTGGGAGTGCCTCGGGCAGCCTTCCCTCGGCATCGGGAGCGGCGGCCATGGGCAGCATGTCGTAGGCCGGCGCCAGCCTGAGGCGGTCGTCTTCGCCGGGGAAGAAGGCGAGGTTGTCGCCGCCGGCATCGTTGTTGCCGATCAGGGCGGCGAAGTGGCTCATGAGCTGAATGCGCTCGCCATCGGCATCGCCGAGACGCTTGGCCCGTTTCATGGCCGTGGCGGAAGCGCGCCAGTCGTCCGGGTCGACGCCCTTGCCGCCCACCTGGCCGAGGCGGATCACGGCCCGCCGGCCGAGGCGGCCCACCCGGTCGAAACGGGAGAGAGCCAGAAAGCGATAGCCCTCGCGATCGATGATGCGGGCCGGCGGCACGTCAATGCCCAGGCCACGCAGTGTTTCCAGGGCCAGCAATTCGGCCACCAGCAGGTCGGCCTGGCGGGTGTTGGCCGGGTGATCGTTCAGGCGGGCAAATTTCACCAGGATCTGGTGGTTCTCCATCCAGGCGGTGAACTTGGGCCAGTGGCCATCCAGACTTCCCGCTTGAAAACGGCCCTGTTCGGCTTTCCGTGCCAGGGCGGGCAGCTCGTCCATGCCCCGTGTCTCCGGGGCCAGCGCCAGAAAGCGGGCCAGGGCCTCATCACCCACCAGCAGATTGCCCGCCAGGTCTTCCCCCGAGGCGATCAGCCATTTCAGTCCCGCGGCTTCATCGTCACTGGTGGCGGTAGGCATGAATCCGTCCCCCAGCAGGTCGCGGACCTCCCGGGGCAGGCCGGTGCTGATGCGCAGTTCGCCGTCTTCACCTTCCCAGGCCCATTCCCCCGGTTCGAGCGGGCGAATGCGGCCATGGGCGTGAGCCCGTCCGTCCTCGTCCACGCGGGATACGGGAATCACCTCGGGCAGTCCTTCGATCCGGCGCGGGGCGGCATAACGCACCCGCCGTGTCTGGCCCAGGCGCAGGATCTCACCCTCGGTGTCACGCATCAGGCGGGACAGGGTGGGGCGGCTGATGCCCAGTTCACGCTGAACGGCCGCCGAGGAAAGCGGGCCGTGGGATTGCAGAAGACCAAGCAGGCGATCACGGTGAGACATGGCGTTTCGCTTTGTGATGAAACAAAAGAGGAAATGAAATCGCGTGTATTGAAACGCGGTTGATTTGGTCGGTCAAGACCATTGTTGGCAGTTGCGCGAAGAAGGCGCTAATCTCGTTTCTGTCGATAGTGTTTATCGTGTTCATGACAGCGGCTGCCAGGGAGGCAGGTGGATGCCGGAACAGAAAAGGCAGGAGCGGCCGACCGTTGGGCGGCGCTGGCAGCGCTGGCTGAGCCGGCATTTTCCCGCACCCTATCAGATTCATCCTTTTACCCTTCGCTTCCGTGATGCAGGCATTGAGCGTGCGTTTATCCACGGCTATGACGTGAACCCGGTCTTTCTGAGCCGCCTGGCACTGTTGTCGGGGCTGGTGATCTATTCCCTGTTCGGCTTCGTGGACTTCATGGTTATGCACGATTTCCATCGTGAACTGTGGTCGATCCGATTCGGCATCGGCGTGCCCTGGATCCTGCTGGGTCTTGCCCTGAGCCTGCTGCCGTCACTGCGCCCGGCCTATGACTGGATTCTTCTGGCTGTGGTCCAGGGGGTGAACGCCACCCTGGTTGCCATGATGGTGATTACCCAGGGCGCGGAGGGCATGCTTTACCTGAGCGGCATCCTGCTGCTGCTGGTCTACAATTTTGTCGCCTTTCGCATGCGCCTGTGGGTGGCTACCATCAGTGCCTTTCTGGTCATCGCGGGTTTTCTGCTGGCCGCGCCCTTTGGTGGTTACGGGAACGCCTTTTTCATGATCAGCGGGCTTTTCTTCCTGCTGTTCACGACAACGGCCCTGATGTTCGGCGCGACCATCTCGGAGTTGTTTGCACGGCGGCATTTTGTTCAGTCCCGCCTGCTGGATACCCAGGCCAAGACCGACGAGCTGACTGGCCTGCCCAATCGGCGGGCCTTTCTGCAGCGCCTGCAGGCCGAACTGGCCCGTCATCGTCGATATGGCGCTGAATTCACGCTGGCCATGATCGATGCCGATCATTTCAAGGCCATCAATGACCGGCATGGTCACGAGGCTGGTGACCGGGTGCTGTGCGAGGTAGGTGCTCGCCTGCAGCGGGAACTCCGGGACAGTGACATGGCGGCACGCTTTGGCGGTGAAGAGTTCGCCCTGCTGTTGTCGGAGACCAGCGCGGATCGCGCCATTACGGTGTGTGAGCGAATTCGCCAGGCCATTTGCCAGCGCCCGATTGCCCTCAATGGAAGCGACAAGGTCGAACTGACCATCAGTATCGGTCTGGCCACGCCAGCGGGTGATGGCCACAGTGTGGACAGTCTGCTGCGGCAAGCGGATGACGCCATGTACCAGGCCAAGCGGGAGGGGCGAAACCGGGTGTCTGCTCCGGATTGAAGACGCGCCGCGCTTGGCCAAGTACCGCGCTCGCGGTAAAGTGCGCGCCCATGATCCAGCTCAGCGACATTACCCTGCGCCGCGGCACCGAGGTGCTGCTCGAGGCCAGTTCCGCCACCCTGTTTCCGGGCCACAAGCTGGGCCTGGTGGGGCCCAATGGCTGCGGCAAGAGCAGCCTCTTCGCCCTGTTGCAGGGGCGGATCGCCCCGGATGCCGGTGAGCTCAGCCTGCCTCGTGACTGGGTCATCGCCCATATGGCCCAGGAATTCACCGATCTGGAACGCCCCGCCATCGACTTCGTGCTGGACGGGGACGGGGAATTCCGCGCCGCCGAGTCGGCGGTGGCCGAGGCCGAGGCCGGCGGGGAAGGGCAGGCCATTGCCCGTGCCCACGCCCGCTACGAGAATGCCGGGGGCTACAGCGCCCGCGCCCGGGCCGGTGAGCTGCTCAATGGCCTGGGTTTCTCCGCCGCCGAGCACGACAAGACCGTGGGCGCTTTTTCCGGTGGCTGGCGGGTGCGCCTCGGCCTGGCCCAGGCTCTGATGTGCCCGTCCGATCTGCTGTTGCTGGATGAGCCCACCAACCACCTGGACCTGGAAGCCGTGCTCTGGCTGGAGGACTGGCTGCGGGCCTACAAGGGCACCCTGCTGCTGGTCTCCCATGACCGGGAATTCCTGGATGCCGTGGTGGATGAAATCCTGCACATCGAACATCAGCGCCTGAACCACTACCGGGGCAATTACAGCGAGTTCGAGCAGCTGCGCGCCGGCCAGCTGGCCCGTCAACAGGCCATGTATGAAAAACAGCAGCGCGAAATGGCCCATATGCAGAAGTTCGTGGACCGCTTCCGCTACAAGGCCACCAAGGCCAAGGCCGCCCAGAGCCGCATCAAGGCCATGGAGCGCATGGAAAAGCTCGCCCCGGCCCACGTGGATTCCCCCTTTCACTTCGAATTCGGCGAAGCCCCGCGGGCGGGTAGCCCCCTGGTCAGCCTGCAGGATGTGGCCCTGGGTTATGGCGATCATCCCATCCTGAGGGACATCGCCTTCAGTATTGCCCCCGGAGATCGCATCGGCCTGCTTGGCCCCAACGGAGCCGGCAAGTCCACTCTGGTACGCGCCCTGGCCGGCGAGTTGAAACCGCTCTCGGGCAACCTGCATGTCGGCCCCAACGTGCGCATTGGCTACTTCGCCCAGCATCAGCTGGAACAGCTGGACCTCGCCGCCAGCCCGCTCACTCACCTGCAGCGCCTGTCACCCAAGGTCGGTGAACAGCAGCTGCGCAACTTCATTGGCGGCTTCGCCTTCAACGGCGACATGGCAACCGATCCGGTGGGCCCGCTCTCGGGTGGCGAGAAGGCCCGTCTGGTGCTCGCCCTGCTGGTCTGGCAATCGCCCAATCTGCTGCTGCTGGACGAGCCCACCAACCACCTGGATCTGGAAATGCGCCATGCCCTGACCATGGCCCTGCAGGGCTTCGAAGGAGCCGTGGTGACGGTGTCCCATGACCGCCACCTGCTGGCCAGTACGGTGGACAGCTATCGACTGGTGGCCGAGGGCGGTGTGCGCGAATTCGACGGCGACCTGGATGACTATCGCCAGTGGCTGAAGCAGCGCCGTCAGGAGACCGCCAGTGAACGCCGGGGGGCAACAAGTAACGGCAACAGCCAGCAGGACCGCAAGGCCAGCCGCCGCGCCGCGGCCGAGCAGCGGGCCGCCCTCAAGCCCCTGCGCGACCGGGTCACGACGCTGATGAAGGCGCTGGATAAGGACAATGAATCCCTGGCCGCCGTGGAAGCACAACTGGCCGATCCGGCCCTGTATGAGTCCGGTGACAGTGAACGCATGGCCTCCCTGATGAAGGAACAGGCCGCCCTGCGCGAACGCATCGAAGGCCTGGAGCAGGACTGGATGGAGGCTGAAGAGGCCCTCGACGCGGCCCGCACCGGGCTGGAGGACAGCGCGTGATCGACAGCATCAGTGAATCCCACTTCGTCACCCTGCCGGATGGCGACAGCCAGATTCATCTGCGTCGCCTGCCCAATGAGGGGACGGTGGTGTTGATGCTGCACGGGGCCATTGAGAACGGTCGCATCTTCTACAGCCAGTCGGCCCGCGGCCTGGCCCCCTGGCTGGCTCAACAGGGCTATGACGTCTGGGTCATGGATCTGGGTGGCCGGGGCGAGAGCCTCCCCGCCATTGCCGATCATCCCCGACGACGACAGGCCTACAGCCAGACCGCCTCCATCGTCGAGGAAATTCCCGCCGTGCTGGACTATCTCCAGCAGCAGCGCCCTGGCGCGCGCCAGCACTGGGTCGCTCACTCCTGGGGCGGGGTGATGCTGAATGCCGTACTCGCCCGTTTCCCGGATTACGCCCGTCGTCTCACCGCCCTGTGCTATTTCGGCAGCAAGCGCCGGGTGCGGGTATGGAACTGGCAACGCTTGCTGTACGTGGACCTGATCTGGTGCTGGCTCTGCCCGCTCATCAGCCGTATCCACGGTTACCTGCCGGCCCGCCGTCTGCGCTTTGGCTCGGATGATGAAAGCCTGCTCAGCCATCGTCAGAGCTCGCGCTGGGTTCGTCGCCGGCGCTGGATCGATGAAGAAGACGGTTTTGATTACGGCCAGGCCCTGTCCCAACTCAGCCTGCCCCCCACCCTCTACCTCGCCGGCGCCGGCGACCGCGCCCTGGGCCACCCGGACGATGTGCAACGCCTGATGGAAGAAAGCGGGCAGGGCGAAAAGACCCTGCATCTGCTCTCAAAAGCCAACGGCCACGCCCGTGACTACGGACACATCGACATGCTCACCGCCCGCGACGCCGCCGAGGATCATTTCCCCCTGGTCCTCGACTGGTTTGCCCGGCATGAAAGTCCTGAGTGACCACGAAATGGACACGAGATAAAAACCTTTAAAACACTAGCCGCGAGATGGACGCGAAATGGACGCAATATGAAAGGCGAAAAGATGATTGGCCACAGATGAACACGGATGGACGCAGATTTGGGCCGTGCTTGATGAGACGCCGTGCGGCTTCGGAGGGGCCGTGCTTGGGGATGGCACGGGGTGTTTGACCACGAAATGAACACGAGATGGACACAAGATATGGGCTGACACGGTGGGTGCTGACGGCCCGCTGTGGGAGCGGCTTTCAGCCGCGATAACAATCTTTAACCTGGCACGCCCGCTTGTCGAAACCCCCTGTCCCCCCGCCACCCCGCAAACGCACCCCATGGTAAATTACTCCACAGCCAACACCACTCCATGGAGTCTCACATGGCTACCGTTCTGCGATACGTGCTGTTGCAGATTCCCGGGGCGGCACTCCTGGGCATCATGCTCTACCTGGCGGTGCAATGGGAGTGGATGAGCGGGCGCCTGGCGCTTTGGGTCATGGCCATCTGGCTGGTCAAGGACGCCCTGCTGTTTCCCGTCTATCGTCCCGCCCTGGAAGGTGGGCAATCTCCGGGGCCGGAATCCATGATCGGGCGCACCGGCATCAGCCTGACCAGTGTGCAGGACAAGGGCCTGATCCAGATTCATGGTGAACGCTGGCGAGCGCGTTCGCGTAATGGCGAATTCATTCCCCGGGCCGACACGGTGCGCGTGGTGGCCCATGAGCGGCTGCTGCTTATCGTGGAGCGGGTTCGGGCCGATGAGGAAAAGGACGAAGGGGATGCGAAGAATCCGGATTGAACGGCCCGGTGGTTATGACCGCCTGACCATGGAGACCGTGGCCGATCCCGAACCCGGCCCGGGCGAGGTGCTGATCCGGGTGGCGGCCGTCGGCGTCAACTTCGCGGACTGCATTGCCCGCATGGGCCTGTACAAGTCGGCGCGGGAGTTCGAGGGCTGGCCGTTGACGCCGGGCTTCGAGGTGGCCGGCGAAGTGATGGCCGTGGGTGAGGGAGTCAGCACCGTGAAGGTGGGCGAACGGGTCATGGCGCTGAGCCTGTTCAATGCCTATGCCGATCGCGTCTGCGTACCCGAGCATCAGCTGCGGTCGATTCCCGAACATTGGTCCCTGGCCGAAGCGGCCGCTTTTCCCACCGTGTTCCTGACGGCCTGGTATGCCCTGCATGCTCTCGGCGATATCCAGCCCGGTCACCGTGTGCTGATCCACTCGGCCGCCGGTGGAGTGGGCCAGGCCCTGGTCCAGCTGGCCCGGCGCGCCGCTGCCCATGTTGTCGGCGTGGTGGGTCGCTCACACAAGGTGGACAGCCTCAAGGCCCACGGCATCGACGTGATCGACAAATCCCGCCAGGCGCTCTGGTCGGAAGCCGGGCGCCTGGCCCCGGATGGCTTTGACCTCATCGCCGATGCCAACGGTTATCCCACCCTGAAACAGAGCTACCGCCATCTGGCCCCGGGCGGACGCCTGCTGGTTTACGGTTTTCATGGCATGTTCCACCCGGACCGCCGTGGCCGTGGCCGGGTCAACTGGCCGGCAATGATCGCCAGCTGGTTCCGCACACCCCGCTTCAGCCCCCTGGCCATGACCAGCGAAAACCGCGCCGTCATGGGCTTCAATCTCAGCTTCATGGGCCACCGCCCGGATGTACTCCGAACCGGCTTCGATCAGCTCTTGCAGTGGGCCGCCGAGGGCGATATTCATCCCCTGCCGGTGACCACCTACGCCTTCGACGACGTCGCCAGCGCCCACCGCGACCTCGAGTCAGGCCAGACAACGGGGAAGTTGGTCTTGCTGACCTGATGCGACGCACATTAAACAACCGGCGTGCCAACCGAGCAATTGCCATCGCGGCTGAAAGCCGCTCCCACAGGGGGCCGTCAGCCCCCGCCGTGCCAACCCCCATGTCGTGTCCATTTAGTGTCCATTTCGTGGTCAAATACCCCGTGCCATCCGCAGGCACGGCCCCTCCGAAGCAGCAAGGCGGCTCCCCAAGCACGACGCCAATCTGCGTCCATCCGTGTTCATCTGTGGCCAATAATCTTTTCGCCTTTTATCTCGTGTCCATTTAGTAGTCATGGATTCTCTGCCATCAGCGAGAATCTGTCCCGACCCCGCGCAGCTCCCCCCTCTGAGGTGATTGTGTGACGGCGCTGCGACGGCCATGTCCAAGGACGATTGGAAAATTCAGAGTATCTGAGCTAAGTTAAAAAATGTCACTGAAAAAGGGGTGACAGGGTAGTCAGGAAAGTTGCGCATAAGGAGATTCGCATGAAAAGAATTATCTTGCTTCTCTCTCTCTCTCTCGGGCCCGCTTCAGGCATCTGAAGGCCCGTCCTCAGCTTCTGATGTTGAGCGTTGGATTGTCAGCCTGAAAGACGGGGATGATCTCCTGCCGAGTCAGGTGCCCGACCAGGTGAATCAAGTGCTGGCGAATCAGGGAGTGGAGCCTCTCCTGGTTTATACGCATGTCAACAAGGGTTTTGTTGCCGAGATGACGGAGCAGCGCGCCAGGCTGTTGGAACGAATGCCTCAGGTCAGGGCGGTCGAGCGGGATTGAATTGTCACCATTCATGGTGGCACGACCCAGCATCAGCCGGACTGGAGTCTGGACAGAATTGATCAAAGGGCGCTTCCGCTTTCGGATACCTATTCCTATACCCATGACGGATCCGATGTTTACGTCTATGTCATTGATACGGGTGTCAGGGCAGAGCATGACCAGTTCTTCAGCGGGCAGGTCGAGCGCATTCATGACCGCTTTGACAGTGAAGGCGACTTCAATGACACATGTGACTCGGGTTATGACCCCTGCCCTGGATTTTGTCCGATCCAGGCGGCCGGGGTTCATGGCACTCTAAGCGGGCACGGCACGGCGGTCGCCGGCATGGTCGGCGCGCTTGATGTGGGGGCTGCGAAAGGCGCCTTGATAAAGGACTTGCGTGTTTTTGATTGCAAGGGTTACTCGCAAGCAAGTCTTGTTATTGATGCTATTAACGATGTCGCGGATCACGCCTCTGCTCATGGCTCCACTGCGGTTCTCAATATGAGCTTTGGCTATCATGAGTCTGTTGATCAAGTGGGTTCGATGGAATCGGCCATCCGGGACCTTCCGTCGAGAGTATTGCCGATTGCCTCGGCCGGCAATGACAACGCGGATGCATCGACGCAGGTTCCGGCGAGGATGTCGGAGGTCTTGACCGTCGGCAGCTCCACGATCGATGACAGCCGTGCCGGGCATTCCAACTGGGGTGCTGCAATTGATCTGTTTGCACCTGGTGAAGACGTGGAGGTGCTTTGGGACAGCAGTGATTCCGCAACCATTCGCAGTTCAGGCACGTCTTTCGCCGCCCCGCTGGTCGCCGGTGTCGCGGCTATCCATATCGATGCGGTTGGAGTTGATGTCTTCGCGAATGATGTGCGTACCGCCATAATGGGCAACGTCACCGAAAGTGTGTTGAGCAATCTGTCGGGTTCCCCGAACAAGCTGCTTTACCAGTGGCATCGACCTGATGACGATGGTGGCGGTGACGACGGGAGTGATCCCCCATCCTGTCCCTATCAGGATGAAGACGGGCAGTGGGTGATGTGCCCCTGATGCCTTGATATCGTAACCCTGTCCCCCTTTTTCAGGTGACGTCATGAATCTGGGTTTTTTGAAGCGGATCTGCCGATACCTGTCGCTGATGATGATCTGCGGCCTGCCGTCCCTGCATGCCGATACACCGGACGGGTTGCTGCCTGATGGCGGCGCCTTGCCGCCTCACGATGCCCTGGGGCTGATATCGGACATTGCCGGCGATGAGGATTTTGTCCTGATCGGAATCGGCGATGCTACCGTAGAGGGCATACAGGATCTGGGCGGGGCGGTGATCATGGCGCCCAATGCCGAGGGTCAGTGGCTGGAGCAGCGTTGGATTCCGGGTACCGAGGTCGGCCTTGATCGCAGGGCGCGGTTCGGGAATGAAGTGGATATTGATGGCGATCACTTCTACGTGGGCGCGTTTCGGGCGGATCGTTCGCCGGATGCACAGAACAGCGGCGCGGTGTTCGAGTTTCGCCGTGATCCAGCCAGCGGGCAAGTGGACTTCCTTCGCCGCATAGACCGCCCTGAGCCGAACACGGCCAGTTTCGGCTCGGGTGTCGCGGCCGACGGTGGCTGGCTGGCGGTGGGTGCCACCCTGGGCGAGGGGCCGCTGCCCGATTCCAACGGGGCCACCTATCTCTTCCGCTGGGAGGAATCCGTGGCGGACTGGGTCTATGAGCAAAAGCTGCTGGCCCATGACCGGCCGGAGGGTCAGGTTCTGGACGATTTCGGCATGCGAGTGAAACTGGCCTATCCCTGGCTGGCGGTCTGGGGCAGGAACGCCTGGGTGGAAGAGGAGGAAGCCCGTCTGGGTGCCACCTATATGTATCGCCATGACCCGGAGTCCGGAGAGTGGGTGTTCACGCAGCGACTGGTGGGCGATGCGCCGGAGCAAGGACGCGAGACGCTGGAGTATCGGCTGGTGTATCTGGGTGAAAATCACCTGATGTTGATGGGGGAAGATCGTTCCGAAGAGCCAATGAGTGGCCGGGTGCGTCTGTATATCCATGAACTGGATGTGGAGACGGATCAATGGGAGCGATCAGCGATCATGGAAAACCCTGATCCGGTGGAAGGTTACAACGACACCTTTGGCTGGTCGGCGACACTCACGCGGAGTGGCGAACGCCTGATCGTGGGCGAACCCGCGGCCCGCGATGAAACGGGGACCCTGAGCGGTGGCGCCCTGCATGTGTTCAGGCGCGATGCCTCCGAAGCCACCGGCTGGCGTCTTCTCGGCGAATTGACGCCAACCTGGCGCAGCTGGGATAACGTAGGTCATCGGCTTGGCTCAGGGGTGGTACCGGCCGGAAGCCATGGCGTTGCCGCCATGGGCGGTGGACCCTCCGCCCTGGGCCACGCCTACGGCAATGCACTGGTGTTTCAACCGGAGGCCGCCCCCGTTCACCTCCGCTTTGGTGATGCCTGGCCGGAGGCGGCGGTGGTGCGGGATCGCTCCTTCGATCATCACTGGCGTGTAGAGAATCAGGGCGAGGCGACGGCCAGCAATGTGTTCCTGCGCCTGCAACGACGTGAGGACGCCTTCGAGCTGACCGCCGCCAATGTCCCCTGTTGGTGGCAGCGTTCGGCTCAGTCGGACATCTGTCTGATCAAGTCCATACCGCCCGGAGGCCATGTGACGGTCACGACGCGGATGGAAGCACTGGTGGCGGGTGATCATGAGATCGCATTACAGCTGGTCAGTGATCAGGTTGAGGAGAATGAAAGCCCGCTTCAGGATAGCGTGACCATTTCGGTCTCGCCGCCCAGCTCCGGATCCGGTTGTAGCCTGGGGCGTGGGCCCTATGAGTTGCTTATCCTCCTTTTTGTCGCCAATTGGCGACTCAGGCGCCAACCATTCATTGACCAAGCCCCCTCGCATTGACAAGCGGCAGGGAGGGTGCCAACCGAACAATTGCCATCGCGGCTGAAAGCCGCTCCCACAGGGGGCCGTCAGCCCCCGCCGTGCCAAACCCCATGTCGTGTCCATGTCGTGGTCAAATACCCCGTGCCATCCCCAGGCACGGCCCCTCCGAAGCAGCACGGCATCACCCCAAGCACGGCCCAAATCTGCGTCCATCCGTGTTCATCTGTGGCCAATCATCTTTTCGCCTTTCATTTAGCGTTTATTTCGCGTCCATTTCGCGGCCAAATGTTTTCAAGGTTTCATCTCGTGTCCATTCAGTGTCCATTTCGTGGTCCAAAAAAAAGGGCGGTCATTCCTGACCGCCCCTGTTCATTGCCTTGAGGTCCAACGTCTACGGATGCGGCTCCGGTTCAGCCTCGGCCTTGCCCATGACCTTGAGGGCGAAGCTGTAGAGCTCGGCAGTCTCCCGCAGGGAATCAAAGCGGGCGGCCGAGCCGGCGTGGCCGGCGTCCATGTTGGTCTTGAGCAGGAAGGGGCCGCCCTGGGCTTCGGCGCGCAGGCGGGCGATCCACTTGGCCGGTTCCCAGTAGGTCACCCGGTAGTCGGCCAGGCCGGCGGTGGCCATGATGGGCGGGTAGGGCACATCATCCCGCAGGTTGTCGTAGGGTGAATAGCCCTTGATCAACTGATAGTGCGCTTCCGACTCGATGGGGTTGCCCCACTCCGGCCATTCCGGCGGGGTCAGGGGCAGGCTGGGGTCGGAGATGGTGTTGAGTACGTCCACGAAGGGCACGCCGGCGATGGCGCCGCCGAAGACTTCCGGATCGAGAT
This sequence comes from Natronospira bacteriovora, assembly GCF_030848495.1. Classification (NCBI taxonomy): domain Bacteria; kingdom Pseudomonadati; phylum Pseudomonadota; class Gammaproteobacteria; order Natronospirales; family Natronospiraceae; genus Natronospira; species Natronospira bacteriovora. The sequence continues at coordinate 108,329 of NZ_JAVDDT010000005.1, read as the reverse complement.
TGAGGGTGGCGCCCACCAGCAGGCCACCGGCGGAGCGCCCGTCAATGACGATGCGTCCCCTTGAGGTGTAACCCTGTTCGATCAGAGCATGGGCCGAGGCCAGGAAGTCGGTGAAGCTGTTCGGCTTGGCTTCCATCTTGCCGTCCAGGTACCACTGCCGGCCCAGGGCGGAACCACCGCGTACCTTGGCCACCGCACGGATCACGCCGCGATCCGCCAGGCTCAGGTTGGCCACGGAGAAGTTGTCGGGCATGTAGGCGCCATAACTGCCATAGCCGTACAGCAGCAGGGGGGCGCTGCCATCCAGGGGCGTGGACTTCAGGCGCAGGATGGTGACCGGGACGGCCACGCCATCTTCGGTTTTCGCATCAATGCGTTCCACCACGTAGCGGTCCGGGTCATGCCCGCTGGGCACTTCCTGGGTCTTGCGCAGGGTGCGCTCCCGCTTGTCCATGTGCCAGTCAAAGGTCTGGGCCGGCTGGGCGGGGGTGGAGTAGGTGAAGCGGGTGAGTGCGGTGTCGAACTCATAGCCGGAAATCAGGCCCAGGGAATAGGCCTCGTCATCCATGGGGATTTCATAGCCATCACCCTGGTAGTCCGACACCACCAGGATCGGCACCGCGTTGCGGCGGGCGAGATAGACCAGGTGATTCTTATAGGTGACAAAGCTGCTGACCAGGCGGCCCGGCTCATGGGGCAGCCAGTCTTCCCAGTGTTCCCGTCCGGGGTTTTCCACCGGGGCGCGCACGATCTTGAAGTCCACGGCGCCATCGGCATTGGTGAGGATGTAGAAATGATCCCCGTGATGTTCCACCGAGTAGAGTTCATCGTCCTTGCGCGGGGCGATGAGCGTGGGTTCGCTGTCCGGGGCGTCGGCCGGGATGGTCCAGCTCTGGGAGCGGGTGTGATTGCCCGAGCCGATCAGGATGTACTCGCCGCTCTGGGTCTTGCCCAGGCTGATGAACATGCCGCTGTCTTCTTCTTCATAGACCAGGCGGTCTTCCTCGGCGTCTTCACCGAGCACATGATGGCGAATCCAGCGGGGGCGCTGATTGTCATCCCGCTCCACGTAGAAGAAGCTGCCGGAGTCCGCGGCCCACACGGCGCGGCCATCGGTGCTTTCAATGGCATCGCTGTATTCTTCGCCGCTTTCGATATTCCGCACCCGGATGGTGAAATACTCCGAGCCCACCGTGTCCAGGCCATAGGCAATCAGGCGATGATCCGGGCTGTGCACCACGGCGCCGATGTTGAAGAAGTCATGACCTTCGGATTCGGCATCACCGTCGAAGAGGATCACCTCATCGCCACCACCAGCCGGGCGGCGGGCATAGACCGGATAGTCACCGCCTTCCCGGTAACGCACATAGTATTCCCAGTCGCCGTCCCGGGCCGGGACGGAGCTGTCGTCTTCCTTGATGCGCGCCCGCATTTCCTGAAACAGGGTCTCCTGCAGGCCGGCCACGTCGCTCATCATGGCGGCGTGGTACTCGTTCTCGGCCAGCAGATGATCGCGGATCTCGGCCCGAAGGACGGAAGGGTCGCGCAGGACCTGCTGCCAGTTGTCATCCCGCATCCAGAAATAGGGATCCTCGCGGGTAATCCCGTGCTGGGTGATGGACTGCATGCGCCGTTCGGCCACCGGGGCCTCCACGGAGCGCTGGGCTTCAAACGCGGCCTTGCCGATGGCCGCCGTGTCACGATCTGTCATGGTGTCACTCTTTCCTTCGTCCTGACTGCAAGCGATCAGGGTGCTGGCGAGCAGGCAGGCGCCCGCCAGACGCAGTGCATTCCGGTGCATTGCCGTTTCCTCACAGGGTGGTCTGAAAGGCGGAACGATAGCACAGGGCGGCGGTCCTGCCAGCGTGAAGTGAGGCCGGCGCGCTGCTAGGATAAGCGTCCCCGCTGCCACGGATTCACACTACGGAGCCTGTCCATGCGCCTGATTGCCCTGCTTGCTGCACTGCTTCTTGCCTTTTCGGCCCAGGCGGCCATTGAGCCGGCCCCCGAGCGCAGCGAGGGCGAGGGACCCTTTGACCGGCTCATTCTGCGGGGCGCCACCCTGATCAACTCCACCGGTGCGCCCCCCATGGGCCCAGTGGACATCGTCATCGAAGGCAATCGCATCGTGGATGTGCACGTGGTGGGCTATCCTGGTGTGGCGATCGATCCGGCCGGGCGCCCCGAGGCGGGCCCCGATGACCGCGAGCTGGACCTGGAAGGCCATTACGTCCTGCCCGGCTTCGTGGACATGCACGCTCATATCGGTGGTCGTGCCCAGGGCACGCCGGCGGAGTATGTGTTCAAGCTGTGGCTGGCCCACGGCATCACCACCATCCGGGAGCCGGGCAGCTTCAATGGCCTTGACTGGGTGATGGATCACAAGCGCCGCAGCGACGAGAACCGCATCACCGCCCCGCGCATTCATCCCTATGTCGGCTTCGGCCAGGGCCACGAGGGCCCCATCACCACGCAAAGGGAAGCCCGGCGCTGGGTGCGGCGCATGGAGCGGGCCGGTGCCGAGGGCTTCAAGTTCTTCGGCAGCCACCCCGACATTCTGCGTGCCGCCATCGAGGAAGCCACGGAACGGGGCCTTGGTACTGCCCAGCATCATGCCCAGCTGGAAGTGGGGCGGGCCAATGTGCTGGACACCGCCCGCTGGGGCCTGACCACCATGGAGCACTGGTATGGGCTGCCGGAGGCCCTGTTCGAGGATCGCACCCTGCAGGATTACCGGCGCGACTATAACTATCAGAACGAATATCACCGCTTTGCCGAGGCCGGCACCCTCTGGCGCCAGGCCGCCGAGCCGGGCAGCGAGCACTGGCGTGCGGTGCGGGATGAGCTGATTGCGCTTGACTTCACCATCAACCCCACCCTCAACATCTACGAGGCCAACCGGGATTTCATGGCCCAGCGCCGGGCCGAATGGCATGAGGCGTACACCCTGCCTTCCCTGTGGAATTTCTTCGAGCCGGACCGTCGCGCCCACGGTTCCTACTGGTTCGACTGGACCACCCAGGACGAGATCAACTGGCGCGAGAACTATCGCCTGTGGATGCAGTTCCTGAACGACTACAAGAACCACGGCGGCCGGGTCACCCTGGGTTCCGATTCCGGTTACATCTACAAAATCTACGGTTTCGGCTACATCCAGGAAATGGAACTGCTGCAGGAAGCCGGCTTCCATCCCCTGGAAGTGATCCGGGCTGCCACCCTGCACGGCGCCGAGGCCATCGGTCGTGACAGCCACATCGGCTCCATCGAGCCGGGCAAGCTGGCCGATCTGGTGGTCGTGGGTGAAAACCCCCTGCAGAACTTCAAGGTGCTCTACGGCACCGGCGCCATCCGGGTGGATGACAGCAACCGGCTCAAGCGCGTGGGTGGCGTTCGCTATACCATCAAGGACGGCATCATTTATGACGCCGAACAGTTGCGCGCCGATGTGCGCGAGATGGTGCGTGCGGCGAAGGAAGAAGCCGACATCGAACGCCTGACCCAGCCGGCAGCGGATTACTGAGGAGGAAGGCGCACAGCCCCTCCATCCTTGTCGCTGTCATCGTCGTGATCGGTTTTTAGACTTCGGCCTCGATTCGAGGCGTCGAGTGCCTGGTAGAAAGTCCTCAATGCCGCAATGAACCGCTCCGCCCGTGGCGGGAAGCCGGTGGCGGACAGGGATTCGTGTTCCTTGCGAACTCGCTCCTCGAATCCCCGGCTGTCGATCACGGCGCCATCCAGGTTATCGAGACTGACCCGGAAGGGGGCACTGCAGGCCAGTGAGAAGGCTTTTTCGATGGCCTGCGGCCGAGCCTCCACTCGCTCGAATTCCGCCTGCTGATCGGCGCCACGTCCATCGGGCTCATACCAGTAGCCATAGTCCACCCGCTGCCGACGCTCGGCCCCGGCAATGCACCAGTGGGCCACTTCATGCAGGGCGCTGGCGAAGTAATCGCGGGTGAAGATGATGCGGTGGTGGCGGTATTCCCCATCCGCCGGCAGGTAGATAGGCTCCTCAGCGCCACCGACCAGCACGGTGTTGTGGCTGGCAAGAAAGGTGGTGTTGAAGAGGTGGATGAGGTCGGCGGCGCGGTGTTTCATGGCGGAAAGAGGGGGAAAGGAGCAGGGTTCGTTGTCGTTGTCGTTGTCGTAATCGTAATCGGCTTTTAGATAGCAGCAACGAGCTTCGAGCGACGAGCAATGAGCTAAAAGGCAACATTCCCGCAGCCTCGGTTTTCTCGTAATCGTAGTCGTAATCGTAATCGGGTTTCATCAAGGCTTGAAAAGCCGATTACGACAACGACAACGATTACGACAACGAGGGCCGTGCAGGCTTCAAGGTGTGAGGGTTACGGCATCTGAATCCCGCCACCACCACCGCCGGCACCGGGCATTCCGCCGCCCATGCCGCCACCGCCCTGACCGGGGGTCATGATGCGTGAGGCCTGGTCGCGGCGCATTTCCTCGAGTTTCTTCATCATGTCTTCCAGGGCCTGGTGAGCACCCTGCTCGAACTGATCCGCCGCTGCCTTGAGGGAGTCCGCTTCGATCTCGAAGGTCAGGGGCAGGGCGCCAGCCTCGGTCATGACCTGGGTACTGCCCACATAGCGCTTGGCGCGGCTGCTGTCATCGCTGCCGTCGGCCATCACCGGCACCATGACACGGATGGTGCCCACCCGCGCATCGGTGTAGGTCTCTTCCCGGAAGAGGCCATCGGCATCCATGGCCATGTTCGGCATTTCCTGCTCGGTCATTTTCAAGCTCCCGTCAATTCAAGTGGTATTGCGGCCCATTGTAACGGAAAGGTGGCCGCGGCCCCCAGCCGAGGGCCGTGCGAGTATGTTTTCCAGTCGTTGTCGTTGTCGTTGTCGTTGTCGTTGTCGTAATCGTAATCGTAATCGGGTTCTTCAAGCCACGAGCAAAACCTCAAATGCCGATTACGACTACGATTACGACTACGAGGGCAGTGCTGGATTAAGCGTGTGGGGGGGTTATTTTCCCAACTTCGCCTTCAATGCCAGCGCGAGCGCGCCCTCCGGTTCCTTCTGCGGGCGGGGCTTGCCGCCCTTGCGTGGATTGCCCTTGCCGGCCTTCTGACTGGGCCGATTGCCCGCGTCCGGGCGCGGGACTTCGGCGTCGCTGCGCATGCTCAGGCCGATGCGTTTGCGGTCCACGTCCACTTCCATGACCCGGACCTGGACGATATCGCCCGGTTTGACCACCTCACGCGGATCCTTGACGAAGCGGTCCGCCAGTTGGGAGATGTGCACCAGGCCGTCCTGGTGAACGCCAATGTCCACGAAGGCGCCGAAGTTGGTGACATTGGTGACCGAGCCTTCCAGTTTCATGCCCGGCTCCAGGTCGCTGATTTTCTCCACGCCCTCGCGATACTGCACGGTGCGGAACTCGGGGCGTGGATCGCGGCCCGGCTTTTCCAGCTCCTGCAGGATGTCGCGCACGGTGGGCAGACCGAAGCGCTCGTCGGTGAAGCGCTGCGGGTCGAGCTTGCGCAGGCTGGCCTGGTCGCCGATCAGGCTGGCCAGCTCGACGCCGGTGTGTTCGCGAATCCGTTCCACCACCGGGTAGGCTTCCGGATGCACGCTGGAAGCGTCCAGGGGGTGGGCGCCGCGGATGCGCAGGAAGCCGGCGGCCTGTTCGAAGGCCTTGTCACCAAAGCGCTGAACCTTCTTCAGGCCCTTGCGGTCGCGGAAGGGGCCATGTTCGTCTCGATGCCGGACCAGGTTCTCGGCCAGGGTGGGTGTCAGGCCGGAGACCCGCGAGAGCAGGGCCGCCGAGGCGGTGTTCGCGTCCACGCCCACGGCGTTCACGCAGTCTTCCACCACCGCTTCCAGGGAACGGCCCAGTTTCACCTGGCTGACGTCATGCTGGTACTGGCCCACGCCGATGGACTTGGGCTCGATCTTGACCAGTTCCGCCAGCGGGTCCTGCACCCGCCGGGCAATGGACACCGCGCCGCGCAGGGAGACGTCCAGGTCGGGGAATTCCCGGGCGGCGGTTTCCGAGGCGGAGTAGACCGAGGCGCCGGCTTCCGAGACCACCAGGTACTGCAGCCGGCCCATGCCCTTGAGTCCGATCAGTTCCTTGACCAGTTTCTCGGTTTCCCGCGAGGCGGTGCCATTGCCAATGGCGATCAGGGCGATGTCATGCTTGCTGACCAGGGCGCGCAGGACGTCGATGGCCTTCTGCCACTGTTTCTGCGGCGGGTGGGGATAGATGGTGGCGGTATCCATCAGTTTGCCGGTGGCATCGACGACGGCGATCTTGGAGCCGGTGCGCAGGCCCGGGTCCAGGCCAAGCACGGCCTTCTCGCCGGCCGGGGCGGCCAGCAGCAGATCCCGCAGGTTGCCGGCGAAGACCTGGATGGCTTCTTCTTCGGCCTGCTCGCGGATCCAGCTGGTGAGTTCGGTGTCCAGGCGCACCAGAATCTTGATGCGGCCGGTGAAGCGAATGGCGTCCGCCAGCCAGTCATCCGCGGCCCGCTTCTGGTGGGACCAGCCGAGGTGCCGCGCCACCATGGCCTCGATCTGGGCCGGCTCGGCATTCTCCAGTTCGTCCGGCGGCAGGATCTTCAGGCGCAGCACACCCTCATTGCGGCCCCGCAGCAGGGCCAGAAAGCGATGGGAGGGGATTTTCGCCAGTGGCTCACGGTGTTCGAAGTAGTCGCGGAACTTGGCCCCTTCCTGTTCCTTGCCCTCGGCCACCCGGGATTCGATCCAGGCGCCCTTCTGCATCCAGTCGCGAATGCGGCCCACCAGTTCCGGGTCTTCCGCCCAGCGCTCGGCGAGAATGGCGCGGGCGCCTTCCAGCACGGCGGCCACATCCCCGTAAGCGCTATCCGCATCCACGTACTCGGCGGCCAGCGCCTCGGGCGAATTGGCGGGGTCGTCGAAAAGACGGTCGGCCAGTGGCTCCAGGCCTGCCTCGATGGCCATCTGACCCTTGGTGCGCCGCTTCTTCTTGTAGGGCAGGTAGAGGTCTTCCAGACGGGTCTTGTTGTCGGCCGCCAGAATGGCGGATTTCAGTTCCGGCGTCAGCTTGCCCTGTTCCTCGATGCTGGCGAGGATGGCATCGCGGCGCTCCTCCATTTCCCGCAGATAGCCCAGGCGCTGCTCCAGATTTCGCAACTGGGTATCGTCCAGGCTGCCCGTGACCTCCTTCCGGTAGCGGGCGATGAAGGGAACGGTGGCGCCCTCGTCCAGGAGGCCGACGGCCGATGCCACCTGCGGCGGGCGCACCCCCAGTTCCTCGGCGATTCGCTGGATGATGGCCTGCTGGCGCTGGTTGTGGTCCACTGGGGTACTGTGCTCTTTGCTCATGACTTATCCGGCCGGGGCTGAGAAATGAGGGCGCATTTAAACCGCATCCGGGTGGGCAGGACAAGATTGAAATCGGCTGCCAGCTGTGTTTTGACCGGACGGCGGCGGGCGACTACCTTTTAGGGCTTGGATGACTCCTTTGTGCCCACCCAGGGTGTAAACGGGGAACTGATGCCGATGGACCCACTCTGAGTCAGGGACATGACGCCAATACAGCTGCCAAAAGCGCTTCGCTTCCTCCTGCTGATCCTTGCCATCGGCTTCCTCACCATTCCGTTCATTGCGGGTGCGACCGAAGACAGCCCGGCGGCTGCCCGGCTGTCCGAAGCCGAGGGTTTTGTGCAGAGTGATCCCCGACGAGCCCTGGCGTTGCTGGATCAAGCCCTGCAGGCGGCCGAAGGCGATGGCGAACATCTCACCACGGTGCGCATTCTGCACCTGCGTGCGGAAGTGCTCCGGGATCAGGGTGAGGTGGAGCAGGCTTTGTTGGCCCTGGATGCGGCAGAAGGGATTGCCGTGCGCGCACGGGCGGATCGGCTTGCCATCCGAACGGATTTCATTCGCGGCACCATCCATCTGGACAATGCCGATTACGATCGTGCCCTGGCCATCAATCATGCGGTATTGCGTCGCGCCCGGGCCATCGACGCGCCGGAGCTGGTGGCCGGTGCCTACAACACCATCGGCAATATCCATTTCAGCCTGTCCCAGCCTGAAAGGGCCAGGGGGTTCTATGAGCGTGCCGCCGAACAGTATCGGGCGCTCGAGTTCCGTGATCACCTGAGTGCGGTGCTGGGCAATATTGGCAATACCTACAATGATGAGGGCAACCATCAACAGGCCTTGCCCTATCATCTGGACTCTCTGGGCCTGGCCCGGGAACTGGGCCGGGAAACCAGTGTGGCCTACCAGAATGTCAATGTCTGCAACACGTTGGTTCATCTGGATCGCCACGAGGAGGCCAGGCGATTTTGTCAACGGGGCATCGAAGCTCTGGAAGCAGTGGGTCACTATCGGCCACTGAACTTTGCCTACCGGCTCATGGGGGATCTCGAGCAGGAGAGCGGCAATCTGAGTGCGGCCATCGACTACCAGTACCGGGCCCTGGAGATTGCCCGGGAAATGGATTCGCCGGCCTTGCTGGAAGCCAGTTACCAGAACCTTTCGGAACTGCATGAGGCGCTGGGAGACTACCCGCAGGCGCTTGCCTATGCCCGTCGGCATTTCGATGTTCACACGCGGGTGATGAGCTCGGAGCGGCAGCAGACCATCGTCGAGCTGGAGCAGGCTTATGAGGCCGATCAGCGCCGCAGTGAAATCGAGCGTCTTGAACTGGATGCCGAGCTGCGGGAAATGACCCTGCGGCAACGCCAGATGCTGACCCTGGTGGGCTTTGGCCTGTTCATCGTCACCGCCCTGCTGGCCATTCTGATCTGGCGCGGCTATCGCACACGCAAGCGGATCGGGGAACGTTTCCAGCAGAAGAACCGGGAGCTGCGTGAAGCATTGAAGACCATCAGTCGCCTGGCACGCCAGGATCCCCTGACCGGTCTCAGCAACCGCCGTCGCCTGATGGAAGTAGTCAAGGCGGAGCTGGCCCGGCGCAGCCGCACCGGTTCCCCCATTGCCGTCTCCCTGGGCGATATCGACTATTTCAAGCAGATCAACGACGAGCATGGCCATCACATCGGCGATCAGATTCTCGTTGCCCTGGGCCGTCGCATTCGAAGTTGCCTGCGGGAGAATGACCTCCTGTGCCGATGGGGTGGTGAAGAATTTCTCGTGTTGATGCCCGAGACCGACGTCAATGCCGCCCGCAAGGCGATGGAGAAGGTCTGTGCCGCCGTCTCCGCCAAGCCCTTCGAAACCGATGCCGGCCCCATTGACGTCACCATCACCTTCGGTGTGGCCGAGCTCATGGGGGATGACTTCAAGGAGGCCGTACGCACTGCCGACCGGGCCATGTACACCGGCAAGCACCAGGGCCGGAATCGGGTCATGGTCATTGTGGGGGAATAGGTGATCGGCACACCGCTCGACTACAACCCCCTGTAGGCGCGGATTTATCCGCGCAATGGCCAGAATCCGACGTTTGATTCTCTAATGGGATCGTTGCAATCCGTGGTGCACCTCATGAAACGGCGGGGCGTCGAATTCCCGCCATTGCGCGGATAAATCCGCGCCTACAGGGGGTTTCAACAGACGGGCCCGCCAGCCGATAAATTGTCATCGCGGATAAATCCGCTCCCACGGGGGCGATAGCCAATGCTGTGCCCGCCTACCGAATGATCCTCGGCACCACCCCCGTCAGCACGCTCAATACCCCCAGCTCCACCATTGCCTGAAGGATGATCACCGCCGCGGCAATCTCGGCGCCGGCCGGCAACGCCAGGGCAAAGGGCAGAACCACGAAGGAATTGCGTGATGCGGCGTTGAACAGCAGGGTTCGGCGGGCCGCGATGGCCAGTCGGCCGAGTCGGCCCAGCAGCCAGGCCAGGGTCAGGCCCAGGCCAATCCAGAGCAGTAAGAGGGGGATCAGCGGTGACAGTTGCCGCATCAGCCTGCCATCCAGCACGGCCAGTTCGGTGGCCACCACCAGGAAGATCACCGGCATGAACAGCAGGATCGGCCCGCCCCGCTTGAGCCCGTTGATCACCGGCTCGATCACGGGCAGGCGATGCCCGATCTGCCGCGCCGCGAGTGCCAGTGCGAGGGGAATCAGAAACAGGCCGATGAAGACCGCGGCAAAGCGTTCCAGGCCGAAGTCCTGCAACTCGCCGGGGCCGAAGAAGAGGGTGAGCCAAAGGGGAATGGCCAGTACCTGCCCGCCCAGCAGGATGGGAATTGCGGCGGTGGCCCGTTCCGGATTGCCGCGGCCGAGCAGATTGAAGCCCAGGAACCAGTCCGTGCAGGGGGCCAGCAGAACCAGCGCCATGGCAAATCGCAGTGGCGTGGAATCCGGGGCCAGCATCAGCACCAGTCCGGTCAGGCCTGGCAGCAGCAGAAAATTGAGCAGGGCCAGAAGGCCGAGAAAACGACGGTCCACCAGGTTCCGCCGCCAGCCCCGCAAATCCAGATGCAGGAAGCCGGTAAACAGCAGTGCGGCCAGCAGTGGCCAGATTGCGTCGGACCAGGGGTTGACGGTTTCCGGAATCGCCCGGCCGGCCAGCAGGCCGGCCAGTACGGCAAGCATCAGGGGCAGGACTTGCCAGTGTTCCAGCTGGCGCCAGTTGATCATGGAAGAATCCGTTGCGGGCATGCCCGGCAGTTTGCCGGAGCCCGCATGATCCCGCCAGCCCTGGAATCAGTAGCTGTTCTGCATGAAGCCGATCGCCGGTTCCAGGGCCGTCCGCCAGCGCTTGCCCAGGCTCGGCGAATAATCAGGGTCACTGGCCTGAACGGTCAGGATGAGACTTTCGATCCAGTGTTCGTATAGCTCCGGCGTTATCGGCGCCCGCCCGCCCCTGCTGTGTACTTCGGCCATCTCACGGACTTGTCGCCGGGCGGCAACGGGCGTGCCCGCGAAGGTAATGGCCAGGCTGATACCGCGACGGATGGCCTTGTTCTGCAGGGTCCAGTCGGTACTGGCGAACATCGTCGCGATGCGTTCGTCACTTCCCAGCAAGCGACGATAGAAATCATCCACGAAGCGGTTGTTCCCGCGCAGGCATCGGCCAAAACTCTGCTGTACGTCCGCAAACTGATCCATTTCAACCTCTCCATCCAGTGAGCCATTCGCTGTCGGGCCGGAATGGTAGAGGCCGAGCCTTGATCAGGGTTTGATCTGGATCAATTCGACGGGCATTTATTTAGAGAATCCTGATGTAGCGAGGCGGTTCACCAATCGATTCGCTTTCGGTCGCGCCAGAATCCGCCGCTCTCGGTGGCGGACTCATCACTGGCCAGCCAGACGATGGTGTCAATGCCCTCCTCGATGGAGCGGCTGGCGTTCTCGCCACCCAGGTTCGTGCGCACCCAGCCGGGGCAGACCGAGTTGACGGCAATGCCCCGTTCGGCCAGTTCGGTGGCAAAGACACGGGTCAGTGTATTCAGCGCCGTCTTGGACATGCGGTAGCCCAGCCAGCCGCCGTCCATGTCCGAAAGCTGGCCCATGCCGGAGGAAACATTCACGATGCGGCCGCCTTCGGGCATCATCAGTGCCAGTGCCTGAATCATGCGCAGGGCACCCAGAGTGTTGCTATTGAAGGTCTCCATGACGGTCATGGGGGAGACCAACAGGGGATTGGCGGAGCGGTCGCCGCCGGCCTCACGGGTTTCCAGGATCATTCCGGCATTGTTGACCAGCACATCCACCCGACCGTAGTTCTCGCGGATGTAGCGGCCCAGATCCTTGATCTGCTCCGACTGGTTCACGTCCACCACCCGCAATTCCACCGACAGCTTGTCTGCCTGCAGGGCTTGCACCGCCTGCGTGCCGGCTTCCGAGTCACGGGCACAGGCGATGACATGAAACCCCTTTTCGGCGAGGGCCCGGCTTGTGGCCAGACCGAGACCCCGGTTGGCACCGGTCACGACGGCGATCCTGGCTTGCATGGCGACTGACTCCCCTGAAATGATGATGAGCGGAAAAGGGCGGGAATTATAACGGATGCCCGGGTCCCGGAGGTTCAGGTTGCGGGAGAGCAGCATGCATCAGGTCGCCAATGTCCCCCACATACCCCGAGCCGCGCAATGGCTGTTTACCCTCTGGATGTTGTTCTGGGTGACGGTGATCCTCTTCAACCAGGGCCCGCAGAATTTCTTCTGGCTCTGCAACATGGCCAAGTTCATCGTGTTGTACGCCATCTGGCGTGGTGATCGGCTGCTGTTGTCCAGCCAGGTGGGTGTGGTCACTATCGTGGGTCTGGGCTGGGGCCTGGATTTCCTCACTGGCCTGGCCCTGGGCGGGCACAGCCCCACAGGCTTCACCAACTACATGTTCGGGGATGAGCTGAGTCTGCTGGCTCGCTCCACCTCCCTGTATCACCTTGGTCTGCCCCCATTTCTGCTATGGCTGATACTGCGGGTCGGCTACGACCGGCGTGGGCCCTGGCTGCAGTGCGGCATCGGTGCCGTGGCCGTTGTCGGGGCCTGGCTGTTCACCGAGCCCGTTCGCAACGTGAACTGGGTGTGGGAGCCCTTCGGTGTGGAGCAGACCTGGATGCCCGATCCGCTCTGGGTGCTTGTCCTGATCCTGGCCTACCCCCTGGTGCTGTACTTTCCGGGCCACTGGCTGGTGCTGCAGTTCCGGCGGTGGATGAAAACCGGGGGATAGAATCCGCCCGCCTGTGGTCACAAGACATTCGAAAGCTCTGATTCATCCGATTCCCCGGCCCCGATGCCCGGGGGTGAACCTGACACCCAGTGGCTGATACGGCGTGATACCGATTGGTGACAACAATCCGAGCCACCGCACCCCCGTCGTCACCTGGGTGTTTCTGATCAGTTGCGTGCTGGTGTTTCTGTGGCAGTTGTCTCTACCAGAGGCGGGGTTTCGCGCCAGCGTCACCCAGTTTGGCCTGATCCCCAGGGCGCTGTTTCAGGCGCCCTTTGGCCATCCGGACCTTCTCATTCCCCCCGTGCTGAGCCTGTTCACCTCCATGTTTCTGCATGGGGGGCTGCTGCATCTGATCGGTAACATGATGTTTCTCTACGTCTTCGCCAACAACATCGAAGATTCCATGGGGCATGGGCGTTTCATCGTGTTCTATTTTCTGTGCGGCATGGCCGCGGCCCTGACCCAGGCCCTGATGGCGCCGGACTCCACCATACCCATGGTGGGTGCCAGTGGCGCCATCTCCGGCGTGCTGGGAGCCTATCTGATGTTGCACCCCTTCGCCTGGATCCGCCTGCTGATGCCCTATATCGTCATCTTCTTCATCTGGGTGCCGGCCTGGCTCATGCTGGGACTGTGGTTTGCCTTTCAGCTGCTGCAATCCATGGCCAGCCCCGCCGATCAGGCGGGTGTGGCTTTCGGTGCCCATGCCGGGGGCTTTGTCGCCGGCATGGTGCTGGTCCTGTTCTTCAAGCGCCCCGGGGTTCGACTGTTCCGCTAGTGGGCCTTCAAGGCATTTTTGTCGTCGTCAAGGAAGGAGTGAGAATGAAGCTGAAATTTTCCACTGCCATACTCGCGGGCCTGGGCCTCGCGGCCACCAGTCTGACCGCACTTCAGTCCCTGCAGGCGGCTGAGGTCAGCGCCTACCAGGAGCCGCCCCAGTCCATCATCGATCTGGTGGACGCGCCTCTGACACCGGCCCTGAGCCTGAGTCCGCGTCGCGACCAGATGTTGCTGATGGAGCGCCCGCCACTGCGCACCATTGCCGATCTGGCCGAACCGGAGAAGCGGCTCGCCGGCATCCGTTTCAATCCCGACAATCACGGGCCCAGCCGGCCCAACTATTTCACCGGTCTGGTGCTGAAGTCGGTGGATGAGGGGACTCGCCAGGCGGTCAGCGGGCTGCCCGCCGATACACGAATCCGGGATGTGAGTTTTGCGCCTGATGGGCGCCATATCGCTTTCACCCGGGTGGAGGACGACCGTATCTCCCTCTGGCTGGTGGACGTGGAAAGCGCCGAAGCACGCGAACTGCGCGGGCTGGACGTCAATGCCACATATCGGGGTTCCCCTTATGTCTGGGGCCCGGACAGTGAAAGCCTGCTGGTCCGGCGCGTGGTGCCCGGCAAGGGCGCCGCGCCGGAGCGCAGCCCGGTGCCGGCCGGTCCCGTGGTGCAGGAGAATCGCGGGCGCGCGGCGCCCGCACGAACCTATCAGGATCTGCTCCAGAACAGCCACGACGAGGCCCTCTTCGAATACTATTTCCATGGCGAGCTGGTGCGGGTCAGCCTGAACGGTCGCCAGACGGTGTTGACCGAGGGGATTCTTTCCGATTTCTCGGCGTCTCCGGACGGCAACTACCTGCTGGTGGAGCGCCTGCGCAGTCCCTGGTCCTATTCCGTGCCCTTCTTCCGGTTTGCCCGCACCGTTGATGTGCTGGATGCGGACGGTGCAGCCGTCCACCGGGTGGTGGATCGGGATCTGGCCGACGATCTGCCGATTGCCTTTGATGCCACCGTGACCGGCCCGCGTTCGGTCAGCTGGCGCAGTGATGCGCCGGCCACTCTGTTCTGGGCCGAGGCCCAGGATGGCGGTGATCCCCGCGAGGAAGTGGAGGTTCGCGAACGCCTCTATCTGCTGGAGGCCCCGTTTGACGGCGAGCCTGTCCAACTGGCCGAACTGGGCGACCGCTTCCGCGGTATCCGTTTCGGTGACGGGGAGACGGCGCTGGTGCTCGAGCGCTGGTACAACAACCGCGCCGAAACCGTCTGGCGGGTGGCGCCGGATCAGCCGGGCGCGGATCCCGTCCGCCTCTGGGAACGTTCCTGGGAGGATCGCTACAACGACCCCGGCCAGCCCCTGATGCGTACTACCAAAAGCGGTCATCGGGCCCTGCTGCTGGCCGACGGCGGCCTGCTGATGGCGGGTGATGGTGCCTCGGACGAAGGGGATCGTCCCTTCCTGAATCATTTCAATCTGGACAGCCTGGAAACCGAACGGCTGTGGCGTTCCGAGTCGCCCTGGTTCGAGCGCGTGGTGACGGCGCTGGACGTCGATGCGCCGGTGGTGCTCACGCGCCGCGAGTCGGTGGACACGCCGCCCAATTATTACTGGCGGGATCTGTCCAGTGACAGCAAGGGGCGTCTGACCGACTTCCCTCACCCCATGCCGGAACTCAAGGGCGTGAGCCGGGAACTGATCACCTATGAGCGGGAAGACGGTCTACCCATGTCGGCCCAGATGTATCTGCCGGCCGGCTATGACCCGGAAACGGATGGCCCGTTGCCAACCCTGGTCTGGGCCTATCCGCGGGAATACCGCAGTGCCGATGCCGCCGGCCAGATCCAGGGCTCGCCCTACCAGTTCAATCGTCTGAGCTACTGGGGGCCGCACTTTGCCCTGACCCAGGGTTATGCCGTGCTGGATCGTGCCACCATGCCGGTGGTGGGCGAGGGTGACAAGGAGCCCAATGACACCTTCATCGAACAGCTGGTCATGAACGGCAAGGCGGCCGTGCAGGCCGGTGTCGAGCGCGGTGTCACCGATCCCAATCGGGTCGCCCTGGGCGGGCATTCCTATGGCGCCTTCATGACCGCCAATGTGCTGGCCCATTCGGACACCTTCCAGGCCGGGATTGCCCGCAGTGGCGCCTTCAACCGCACACTGACGCCCTTCGGCTTCCAGCGCGAACAGCGCACCATCTGGGATGACACGGATCTGTATATCCGCATGTCACCCTTCTTTGCCGCCGATCAGCTCGACCGGCCGATCCTGCTGATTCATGGGGCCGAGGATAACAACTCCGGTACCTTCCCCATGCAGTCGGAGCGCCTCTTCGAGGCCCTGCGCGGGCTTGGCGGCACGGCCCGTCTGGTCATGCTGCCGGAAGAGTCCCATGGCTACCGTGCCCGGGAGTCAGTGCTGCACATGTTGCATGAGCAGCTGGAATGGCTGGAGGAGTTCGTCAAGGCCGCGGAATGATCAATGCAGGTGTCTGCCGGCAGGCAGCACGAGAAGCGGCCCTTCGGGGCCGCTTTTTTTGTGTCAATTCGTGACCGTAGTCGTAGTCGTAATCGTAATCGTAATCGTAATCGGCTTTCGACTGGCACCGATCGAAAGATCAAAATGCCGATTACGACAACGACAACGACAACGACAACGACAACGACAACGACACAAATGCGTCGGGAACGTATTTGAACTCGCGCCTTGCGCGAGGCCCCGACCAGCGGGAGGGGTGAGTCTCAGGACGAGCCGAATAACGACAACGACCTAGACCCGGCGGCAGGTCAACACCGTATGCCCCCCCGCCGGCAGGTCCTGTTCCTGCTCCACCCGCAGACCGGCCTTGTCGACCAGAGCCATGAAACGGTCATAGTGATACATGCGGCTGTTGCCGTTGGCGATGCAGGTGAAGTAAAGCGAGGTGGCATCCAGGCTGAAGCGGGCCGCATCGAAGGGCTGGCGGTCGGGGAAAAGCTCAACGATGAACAGGCGGCTGTCCTCGTTCATGATCTCGCCGGCCCGTCGCAGGATGCTGACAATCTCGTCTTCCGAAAAGCAGTCCAGGAACTGGCTCATCCAGAGGGTGTCAGGGCCTTCCGGGAATCGAGTGCTTTCATCCAGCAGATTGGCGGCATGGTAGCTGGCGCGGCCGTTGAAACCGGCGGCATTGATGTTTTCCCTGGCCTTCTCCAGCTGGGGGGGCAGGTCCATCAGGGTGAGCTTTACGTCCGGGCAATGATTGAGGCATTTGAGGGCCCACTTGCCGGTGTTGCCGCCCACGTCCAGCAGGTGCCTGACCGGCTGGTCGAAGACGATCTTCAGCAGTTGGTCGAAGACCCGGTCGGAGTAGAAGTGGTCGAACTCGAACCAGCTCCTGCGGGCCGGTTCCGGAAGCCGGGTCAGGCCTTCATAGACGGTGTCCCAGTCACCCAGCGCCTTGAGCCCGGCGGGCTTCTGTTCACGGATGGCTTCAGGCAGATGGGCAAGGGCGTCGTAGCAGACATCGCGCGTGAAGTTCATGTTCACTCTCGTCATCTCGTCATGCAGGAGGAAATGCCCCACCGGGCCCACATGCCAGACCCCCTCCCGTTTTTCGACGATGTCGAGATTGGCCGCCAGGTCGAAGAGCACGGAGACCCCGTAGCTGGAGACTCCACTGCGTTCCGACAGCGTTTCTTCATCAAGGCCGTTCTCGCCGGCGTCATCCAGTGCCTTCAACAGGCCGGTCTCCAGCATGGTGGCCGCGGCCTGGAATGCGAAGGGACCGAAGGCCAGGAACTGGGCCCTGGATTTGGCTTCAACTGCGCGCATTCTTCCCCCGTTTTTCAGCATGATCAAATGTTTCCCGCTTGATGGTGTTGGTGAACAGACAGGCCCGCAAAGGCCTTGGTCAGGGCATCCCGCCAGCCCAGTGTCTGAATGACATCGCTGAATTCTCCCCGAAGTGGGGCCTGCAGCGCCAGTGTCTTGTCCTGTTCGACCGGGTGGGCCAGGGTCAGGGCGCTGGCATGCAGCAGCAGGCGATGACAGTCAAGGTGCTGGCGAAACAGGCGATTGTGTTCCCCATCGCCATGGGTGGTATCGCCGATGATGGGATGTGCGATGCGTTCCATGTGGATACGCAACTGATGGCGTCGTCCTGTTTCAGGCTCAAGCTGCATCAGGGCATAACGGGATGTGTCATGACGGCGATTGCTGAAGGGCATTTCCACCAAAGCCAGGCGGCGATAGTCGGTACGGGCTTCGCGGTGGCTCTCCCGCGCATCGTCCCTGACGGGGCGGTCGATGTGGCCTGTCTCCGGCTCCGGCCAGCCTCGAACGACGGCCAGATAGGCTTTGTCTGCCCGGCCTTCGCCAAAGGTTGTCGTCAGGCTGTTGGCGGTCTTCGGATCCAGCGCGAACAGCAGGACGCCGGAGGTGGCCCGGTCCAGGCGGTGTACCGGATACAGGCGTTGACCAAGCTGATCGCGTAACCGCTGGAGAATCACGTGGCGTTCCCGGGACAGGTGACTGCGGTGCACCAGCATGCCGGGTGGCTTGTTGACGGCCACCAGCCATTGGTCGTGATGCAGTATCTCCAACGGTTTCACAGGCGCCTCTGACCCAGAATCCAGGCGCCGGAAAGACCGAAGGCCGCCTGCCGGGTATCACGCATCAGGGGGCTGTCACTGATGATGCCGTCACTGAAGTCGCTGTACTGAACGAAGCCACCCAGCCACCATTGCTGCCAGCGCCAGGCAAGGCCCATTGAAAGGGTATAGGCGGTCAATCCTTCGCTGGCCTGGTAGGCGGGGCGCTCAGTCGTTTCGAATGCCTCACCGACACCGTAGAAATGTTCGTGGTAATCGCGCGAGCCAAAACGCAATCCGATCCGGGTCTGGAACTCCCAGCGATGGTTGGCGCCGTGAAAGTCTCGTTTGACGTGGAGGTTAGGCGCCAGCAGCCAGCCCTTTCGGCTCAGGCTGGTGCCGTCCAGCTCAATGGCCTGGCGCAGGGGCAGGGAGATTCGGTACTGCCAGTCCGGGCTGCGTTGCGCCCATTCCGGCGCATACCGCAGGGCCGGGCCAACCTCGGCCAGCCAGCCGAGTCCCGGCATGTCCTCGCGGGCCTCGTTATCGTCCGCGTCCACGCGCAAGGCGCCGCCGGTACTGATGTCGAGGCTCCAGGCCTCGTGCTCCCAGAAAAGCCCGCGAATGCTGCTGCCGTCCACGTCCAGGCGATCGCTGTAATAGGTCAGGAAGGGAAAGGGCAGGGTGACCGCATGTCGCTGATCGGCCCCGGGATAATGGGGGAAGTTCAGGTGCGTCAGGCCGATGCCGTACTCGAGGGTGCCGCGTTCATCGTCTTCCATGACCCCCTCGGCCCGAAGCAACTCGGGTGAAAGTGTCAGCAGCAGGGTCAGGGTGAGCAGCAGGGGTGGTCGCATGCTGGCTATCTTCCTATCACCATTGGATTGGTCACACCCCCCGTGTGGAGGGTAGGGAGCGCACCTGCGCTGGCGTAGACTCCCTTCGCCGGACCGTCGGTGCGCCGCCCGGCCGGTTTCGCGAAACCGCGGCAGTTTAACTTATAATCCCTTGCCGTCCTGATGGGGCCGATAGGTGGGCATGGTGGAGTTGCACGGCGAATGAGCAAGCGGGTACTGACAGTCTACTGGTCACAGAGTGGCCAGACCGAGCGGGTGGCCCGTTCCATGGTGGCGCCGCTGGAAGCGGCGGATGGGGTTGAGGTGGTTCACGCCCGCCTGCGGCCGCGCATGGATTATCCCTTTCCCTGGACGGTGACTCGTTTTCTCGATGTATTCCCCGAGTCGGTGCACCTGGATCCGCCGCCCATGGATGAGCTGGATCTGCCGCACGAGGATTTTGACCTGGTCATTCTCGTCTATCAGGTGTGGTTTCTTTCTCCCTGTCCGCCGGTGACCGGCTTTCTCAAGTCGGACCAGGGCCGGCGCCTGCTGCGCGATACGCCGGTGGTGACCGTTACCGCCTGCCGCAACATGTGGCTGACCGCCCAGGAAAAGGTCAAGGGTCTGCTGGCAGAGGCCGGTGCCCGGCTGACTGACCACGTGGCCGTGGT
Source organism: Natronospira bacteriovora (assembly GCF_030848495.1). Lineage (NCBI taxonomy): Bacteria > Pseudomonadati > Pseudomonadota > Gammaproteobacteria > Natronospirales > Natronospiraceae > Natronospira > Natronospira bacteriovora. The sequence continues at coordinate 88,856 of NZ_JAVDDT010000005.1, read as the reverse complement.
GGATCCGGGGCCGCCCCTGGCCACCTTCATCACCACGCCGCGCTGGCTGTTGAGCGGCGATCAGGGCCGGGCGGATGGCTGGTTGCCACCGGCTGGCCTGCGCGAGCATCAGATTCGGGGCATGGCCCGCTTCGGTCACGCCCTGGTCGACGGCCTGGCCCGGGATGTCGAGCGCGCGGGGCAGTCCATGCTGACGGGGCTGCTTGCCGCACCGGTGGATCGCCGTTTCATCATCAGCGAGCGCATCGGTCACCGCAGCTTTTACCTCTGGGGCAAGCTGCTGAGGGCAGTGGGCCGTCAGGGCCAGCGCCGCCGCCGCCCCGTTCTGTACCTTTATATGGTATTTCTGGTGGCCATGATCATAACCGTCGTGCCGGTCAGTCTGCTGCTGCAAAGGATTGCCAGGCCTCTGTTGGCACGGCGCCTGGAAGAAAGACAACGGTATTTCGAGGCACCATCCGGTGCCGGACGCGAACGAATGGAAGCCTTTCATGGGGAATAGGGTCTGTATTACCAGTCTCAGTCGGTTCATGCCGGGTGAGCCCGTGGCCAACGAGCATATGGAATCCGTGCTGGGACAGGTCGGCGACCGGCCCTCAAGGGCACGCCGGGTGATTCTCCGCCAGAACGGCATCCGCCAGCGTCATTACGTGCTGGATCCGGAAACCGGTCAGGCCCGCTACAACAATGCCCAGTTGACGGCCGAAGCCGTGCGCCGGCTGCAGGGTGGCCAGTTCGATGCGGCCGCCATGGATCTGCTGGCCTGCGGCACCAGCATGGCCGATCAGCTCATGCCCTCCCATGCCGTCATGGTGCACGGGGAACTCGGGGCGCCGCCCTGTGAAACCGTGTCCACCAGCGGCATTTGCAGTGCCGGCATTCTGGCCCTCAAGCAGGCGTGGCTGGCCGTCAAGGCCGGCGAGGCGCATCAGGCCGTGGCCACCGGTTCGGAAACCTCTTCGCTGATGATGCGCGCCGCCCACTTCATGGGTGAGGCCGAGGCCCGCGCCGCCGAGGACGAGTTGGAGCGGCGACCGGAACTGGCTTTCGAGAAGGAGTTCCTGCGCTGGATGCTGTCCGACGGTGCCGGCGCCATGCTGCTGTCGGATCAGCCGGGTAATGGCCCGGTCAATCTCTGGATTGACTGGATTGACAGCGTCAGTCACGCGGGTGACATGGAAACCTGCATGTATGCCGGTGCCGAGCGGGACGCCAGTGGCCGCCTGCGCGGCTGGCGGGAGTTTGATGGCGCCGCGGCCCTGGCCGAAGACTCGGTCATGGTGGTAAAGCAGGATGTGCGCCTGCTCAATGACCAGGTGGTGCGAAAGACCATCGACGACAGCCTGCCGCGGGTGTGCCGCCGCCGGGGCCTCGATGTTGCCGAGGTGGACTGGTTCCTGCCCCATATGTCCTCCGAGTATTTCCGCAAGCCACTGATGGCCGGTCTCGAGCGTATTGGCATGCCCATTCCGGAAGAACGCTGGTTCACCAACCTCGCCAGCCGGGGCAACACCGGTGCAGCCTCCATTTTCATCATGCTGGAAGAGCTGGCGGGCAGTGGAGAACTGAAGCCGGGCGAACGCATTCTGTGCTTCGTGCCCGAAAGTGGTCGATTCACCAGCTGCTGGATGCTGCTGACGGTCGCCCAATGAACGACGAGCGGAACGAGTCGACGAGGGAGGAGGATCTCGACGCATCCGGGAATCGTGTCCTGGAGGGCGAGCGCAAGGCCGTCTATGTGCGCGGCGAGGATGGTCGTTATCACCTGCAGGCATCCGAAGGCTGGAAGGTGGAGGAGGTGGTGACGTCGGCGGCGGTGGCGGAGTTTCAACGCCTGACCGCAGAGGCGCTGGATGACTGCCGGGCCGGTCGGGCATCCCCATTGGCCTTCCACATGTACCGCAGCCGTCTCGACCCTGGCAGCCTGGCCCAGGCCATGGGCATAGCGCGCTGGCGGGTACGGCGGCATCTTCGACCCGGCCCTTTCGCCCGGCTTTCCCCGCGCCTGCTGGCCCGTTACGCCGAGATCCTCGACATGCATCCCGATGCCCTGACACAGGAACCCTGACATGGCCGCTGCACTGCAAACTGGCGACCTTCACTGCGTCGAGGGCTTCGTGCACCGGCACGCTGCCCATTGTGAATCCGGTGTCATGGCTCAGCTGCTGGGTCATGCCGGCCTGGAACTGAGCGAGGCGGCCGTGTTCGGCCTGTCGGCGGCCCTGACCTTTGCCCACCTTCCCATGGTCAAGGTCAATGAGCAGCCGCTGACGTCCTATCGCATGCCGCCCGGGCAGATTGTCCGTGGCCTGGAAAAGCGCCTGGGAATTGGCATGCGGCGGCAACGCTACCGCCATCCGGTGGAAGCCATGACGGCCCTGGATCGGCACATTGACGAGGGTCGTCCGGTGGGCCTGCAGACCTCGGTGTACTGGTTGCCCTATTTTCCCGAGGACATGCGCTTTCATTTCAATGCCCACAACCTCATCGTCTATGGGCGCGAGGGCAATGACTATCTGATCAGCGACCCGGTTTTCGAGCACCCGGTGCGGGCCCATCGCACGGCCTTGATGAAGGCCCGCTTTGCCCGAGGCCCCTTCGCGCCCCGAGGGCTGCTCTACTACCCGGAGCGCGTACCTGAATCACCGGATTACGCGGCCATCGCGCGACGGGCCATCCGGCGCACCACCATGATGATGCGCTACTCGCCCGTCCCCTGGATCGGCATTCGCGGCATTCGTTATCTGGCCCGGCGCCTGGAGAAGCTGCCCCACCGCCGTGTGGATGATCGCCAGCGTCAGCTGTTCGTGGCCCAGGTCATTCGCATGCAGGAAGAGATCGGTACCGGTGGCGGTGGATTTCGATACCTGTATGCCGCCTTTCTTCAGGAAGTGGCCGAATGGACGGGTGACGAGCGCTTCAGCCAGGGTGCCGAGCAGATGGCCCGGGCCGCCGATGGCTGGCGGGCCTTTGCCCTGGCCGGTGCGCGTTACGTGAAAAGCGGCGATGCTTCCCTGCTGGCCGAATTGCCGGAGCGGGTGCGTGAGTGTGCCGCGCTGGAACGCCAGGCCCTGGGGAAGCTCTGGTAGCTGGCCAGTCGCCTGGATCAGGCGGGTTCGTGGTGGCGTGCGTGCAGCAGCCAGAGGCGCCAGGCCCCGCCGGGGGCGCTTCGATCCAGATGCAGCAGACGTCCGCGTCCATTCAGGTGATGCCGGGCGAAGGCCGCTGCGGTATTGGTGGGGGACCAGCCCATGTGGTCGTGATAATCCCAGCAGGGGATATCCGGGAAGGCTTTTGGCAGCGAGGCCGGTCGATGCCAGCTCTCCGGGCCGGCTGCAATCCAGTCCGGGCTTCGTGTGTCGATGGTGGCGCGCACCGCTTGCCAGTCCAGAAAATCCCCCAGGTGTTCCAGATCAGCCGGTTCCCCGACCCGGGCCGGAGCCAGTACCAGCCAGCCGGCACCTTCGCCCGGCTGCCGGTCTCGCGGTGTTCCCGTACGCTGACGATGCAGTGTCAGGCAGTCGTCCCCTTCATCCACGCCCCCCACCAGAGCACAGTCGTTCTTGCCCAGGGCCAGGTCCAGGCTGGCCGTCTCGATGGCGGCATCGAAGGCGCCACGCAGGCGTGAAATCGCCAGGTTCTCGCCCTGGGTGCCCAGCCGTGCCGCCACGTGAAAGCCCGCCACATTGCTCAGGACGTTGACGAAGCGGAAGGGGGTCACCGGCTGCTGATTCACCAGCTGATGTCGCAACAGGGTGACCGTGTCGGTGAAACTGCCATGGGCGGTGGCCAGGTAGACGCCGGCATCGGCGGGCGGCGGATGTCCGAGATCCCGCTGGCACAGCTCGGCTGCCAGCACGGCCAGGGAGATGAAGCGGTTGGAGCGGCGCAGGGGCGTGACCGCCAGCTCGGCCATGACCTCGCGCAGTTCCCTCCGCCGGTCCTCGCTCAGTACCTGCGCGAAGACCCCCGCCGCCCGGATGCGATATTGCTGCAGCGCCAGCCCGCTCACAGCGTCACCACCAGGCTGGTGTTGTTGCCGCCGAAGCCAAAATAATTGAGCAGCAGCGGCCCGCCTTCGAAGGCCATGGGATTGGCAAGTGGCTGCACGGGCAGTGCGTCGTCGACGCTTCGGAAGGCGATGGACGCCGGCAGGAAACCCTGGTTCCGACAGTCCATGAGTGCCAGCAACTCGGCCAGTCCGCAGGCACCCAGGGTATGACCCAGGCCGCCCTTGATGGAGAAGAAGGGCGGGTGCCCGTCGCCGAAGACGCGATGAATGGCGGCGGCTTCGGTGGAATCATTGCCCGGTGTTCCCGTGCCATGGGCCTTGATGGCGAAGGGTTCGACCGCGGCGCAGGCATCCAGTGCCCCCTGCATGACGGTGACGAGACTGTCCTCGGAGGCCACCGTGACACCGGTGGGATCGATGGCGGATTGTCCGCCGTCCAGCCGGGCCAGTGCCCGATCATCCGAGCGACTGAGCACGGCCGCGGCCACACCTTCGCCAATGACGATCCCTTCCCGTTCCGCGTCGAAGGGCCGGTAGTGTTCCCGGGCCAGCAGCATCAGCCCGTGAAAGCCCGAAAAGCTGATGCCGGTGTAGACATCAAAGCCGATGACGATGGCGGCCGGTACCGTGCCCAGACTCAGCATGCGCTGAGCATAGAGCAGGGCATTGGCACTGGAACTGCAGGCGGTGTTGAAGGTGTACTGGGGGCCGTTCAGGCCGTGCTTCTGGCACAGGTGTGCCAGCATGAAGCCCCAGCGTGCGTCTTCCAGCAGGGGGGCGTCCGGGTTGGTGCGCAGGCGCTCCCGGCTCCGGCGTTCATCGCGTCCGATGTCCAGTGACGAGGTGCCCAGTATGACGGCCGCTTCCTGTCGGGCGCGGCGGTCAAGACCGGCCTGGTCCAGTGCCGATGTCAGCACCTGGTCCAGTGCCTGATCGGCATCCAGTGCATCGTGCAGGCATGCGTAGGGGCGTTCCACCCCAGGGTAGCCGGGTACAGGCTGGCGTGGCCACGACGGGAGGGCGCCGGCGGAATAGTCCCGCAGCGCCCGGGCCGGCGACTCGGCAGCGCAGGCCAGGTCGCCGCCGATCAGGTGCACGGCTTGAATCGCATTGGGCATCGTCATGGGCTGTGCGGCGTGGTCGGCTTCAGCGTGTGCGCAGGAAGTCGGTGAGACTGTTGATGTCAGCCATGATCCGCCGCAGGCGCTTGCTGTCGTTGATCTCAACGCCATAGCGCTGTTTCAGGGCCACCGAGATCTGCAGGCCATCCAGGGAATCCAGGGCCAGCGGGGCATCGGGGCCGAACAGGGCTTCATCATCGCTGATATCCTCGGGCGAAAGATCGTCCTTGCCCGTTTCCTCCAGGATCATCCGTTTCAATTCCAGTTTGAGCTGTTCGTCCGTAAGCGCTGTCATGAATCCCCGGTCTCTTGCGCTGGCATGAGTGGCCCAGTTTACCAGAGGTTCCCGGGGCTGCAGGGTCGTGTCAGGGCCGACGGGCCAGTATCATCATGGCCAGGAGCAGGCACACGGTACCGAAGGCGAGCAGGCCGGTGATGGGCAGGGCAATGACGGCAAGGGCATCCGTTCGCAGGAAGGCGTCCAGGAAACCGTCCAGGGCCCAGCCCATGGGGGAGAGCCAGGCCACCGCATGCATGCTGTCGGCCATCACGAAACGCGGCACCATGATGCCGCCGGCCGCCGCGAAGATGATGTTGAATACCCCGCCGACCGTGGTGGCCTGCATGTGGGTGCGGGCAATCACGCCCACCAGCAGGGCGAAGCCGATGGCGGCCAGGCCAGTGGACAGGGCCACCAGCAGCAGGGCCAGGGCGCTGGCCGGGGCGGACAGAGCCTCACCCCCGACAAGGGGAACCAGCCAGAAACCGATGGCCAGCATCAGCATGAGCTGGAGCAGATTCACGATCAGGTAGGCCGGCACCTTGGACAGCAGCAGGTGCATGGGGCCCACGCCCGTCAGGCGAAGGCGGGACAGGGTGCCCTGTTGTCGTTCCCCGATCAGCACCGTGGACAGGGGAATGACCACGAAGAACATGCCAAATACCAGCCAGGCCGGAACCGACTGCTGCACGGAGCTCACCACGGCGCCGGGGTCCGCCCGCCCGGGCCGTTGCTGTTCCACCGCATGTCGGCCAAGTCGCTCCAGCAGTGCGCCGATTTCGCCATCACCTTCCACATCCGACAGGGCTTCGCCCAGCGCCATCTGAATGGCCCCGTTGACGATCTGCAGGGAGCGCCCGTCCACGCCATTGCCGGCCAGCAGCCGCAGGGCCGGGGCCGTTGTCTCTTCCTCCACCAGGGCCAGCAGGCGTTGGTCGAAGCCGTCGTCGAGGATCAGCAGAATTTCATCACGGCCGGGCGTTCCGGCATCCTCTGCGGGCAGGAGATGGAGCCGGCCGGCCAGGTGTTCCCGAAAACTGAGTGACAGTTCGTCCCGGGCGTCGTCCCGCAGCTGCACACTGCCGACACTGCCTTCGTCATTGAAGACGTCCTGCAGGGCGATGGACATCACCAGGATGAACACCGCGGGCATGGCAAACAGAACCAGCAGGCCATGGGGGTCGCGGGCCAGAACCTTGAGTTCCTTGACGAGCAGAGCCAGGGTTCGGTGCATCATGTCAGTCCCTTAGCGCGCGGCCGGTGAGTGAAAGAAACAGGCTTTCCAGGCTGGCGCCGTAACGCAGATCCTCCACCCGGTTGCCGTCCTTCTCGATCAGGGCGAGTAGCGTGCTGAGTGGTGCACCTGCCTCCTTCAGGCACAGATCCAGCTGCCGACTGTCCGCGGTGGACAGGGTGGCCGTGGCCGCTTGCAGTTCGGCCAGCAGGCTCGCCGATGCCGGACCGGCCAGTCGCAGACGCATCTGTCCAACGCCCCGGGCTTCGGCAAGGGCCGTGGCCAGTTCGGAATGCAGCAGGATACGCCCCCGGTCGATGATCGCCACGTCGTCACAGAGGGCTTCGACTTCCTCCATGTAATGGGTGGTGTAGACGACCGTCAGTCCCCGTTCCTCGCGCAGTTGCCGGATACGCTCCAGGATGAAATTGCGTGATTGCGGGTCGATGCCGACGGTGGGTTCGTCCAGAAACAGGAGTTCGGGCTCACCCAGCAGCCCCACGGCCAGATTCAGGCGGCGTTTCTGGCCGCCACTGTAATGCGCCACGGGACGATCCAGGTTCTCGCCCAGATCCGCCAGCTGCGCCCCCTGGTCCATCATGGCCCGTCGCTTGCCGGCGTCCGCCCACAACAGGCCGGCAAAGAAGGCCAGGTTTTCCCGTCCGCTGAGGCTGGGGTAGAGGGCGATGTGCTGAGGCACCAGGCCGGCAATGGCCCTGAGTGCCTGGCGTGTGCGATCCAGCTTCTGGCCGTTCAGCTGAATCGTGCCGTGATCGGCCGGCGTCAGCCCCATGAGCACTGACAGTAGCGTGGTCTTGCCGGCCCCGTTGGGGCCCAGCAGGCCAACAATCCGGCCGCGCCGGATCGTCAGGCTGAGGTCGTCGATCGCGGGTTCGGCCTTGTCCGGCCAGGACTTGGTGATGTGGTCGAGGTTGAGCACAACCTCGGGTTGCTTGTCATTCATCAGGCTGAAGGCTTCCCTGGCAGGAAACACTGATCCAATTGATCAGCAGTTCCTTTACACTATCGCCTCGAAGAAACTCCGATGGCAAGCGCGGGAGACGGGTTTTGGAATTCGATCTGCTGAGATGGAGCGCCTGGGCGCCCGGTGTGACGTCCGCCGAGGCGTGGCAGGCGTGGCTGACCGAACAGACCGCCTTCGCCGGTGAGGATGCGCCCGATGTCAGTTTCATGCCGCCCATGCAACGGCGCCGTCTCAGCCGCATGGCCCGCATGGGCTTTCAGGCCATGGAGCAATGCCTGGATGACGGTGAGCCAGCGTTGCCCATCGTGTTCACTTCCCGACACGGCGAGTTGCAGCGCTCCCATTCCCTGCTCCAGTCGCTGGCCCGGAAAGAACCCCTGTCACCCAAGGATTTTTCGCTCTCGGTGCATAACGCCACCACTGGTCTCTACAGCATTTTTCGCGGTAATCGCGAGGCCAGTACGGCGATCGCCGCCGGGCCGGACTCACTCGCCATGGGCCTGCTTGAAGCCATCCTTCAGGCCGACGGCCGCAGCGGCGAATGCCTGCTGGTCTGGGTCGAGCAGCCGGTACCGGATTTCTATCGCGGGTACCTGGATGCCCAGTCCCCCGATGTCTGTCTCGCCCTGCGCATCGCAGCGGCCGGGCAGGGCGGGCGTCGCCTGCTGTTCCGGCATGGGGATGCCGCTGTTGAGTCCCCACCGGCCAGTGACATGGGGGTTCTGCGCGCCATCATGGCCCTGCTGACGCAGCAGCAGTCGCGGGTGGATTGGCGCGGTCAGCGCAATCACTGGACACTGGAGGAAGGCCATGTGGCCGCTTGAGCGAATCTATCGCTCTCTGGGTACCGGATGGGTTTTTCTCAGCTTTGGCATTGGCGGTCTCCTCCTGACCGTCACTGTGTTGCCAATTCTGATGTTGATACCCGGTGGTCGTCGTCGACGTCAGCACAGGGTCAGGCGGCTGATCGCCTGGGGTTTTGGCACCGTCCCCTGGCAGATCGAGAAACTGGGTCTCGGGCGCTTCGTGATCGAGCATCGGGAACGCCTTCGGCAGAGCGGGGGCTGTCTCGTGCTGCCGGTCAAGCATCCAACACTGATTGACGTGGTGGTGATCATTTCCATGCTGCCGGAAGCGGATTGCGTGGTGAAGCAGTCGGTCTGGCGCAACCCCATCCTCGCCCTGCTGGTACGTGCCGCCGGTTACGTCAGCAATGCCGACGCCGAGCGGGTGGTGGAGATCGCCGCCGAGCGCTTGCGCACCCAGGGCGAACCCTTCATCGTCTTTCCCGAGGGAACACGCACCGTGCCTGGCAAACCCCTGACGTTCCAGCGGGGAGCGGCGCGGATTGCCCTGGCCAGTGACGCACCCATCGTGCCGGTGATCATGGAATGCACCCCGCCCACCCTGAACAAGGGCAGCCGCTGGTACCAGGTGCCCGACCGTGTCTGGACCCTGCGTATTCGCGTGAATGAGCCCATTGACCATCAGGCACTGGCGGACACCCGGGGTCTGGAGCGCAGCCTCGCCGTCCGTCGCCTGACCGACGGCATGCTGGAATATTTTGAAGGCGAGTTGCGGCTCTTGTAGAATCGCGCGCTCTCGCAGGGCTTTGCCCCGTGTCCGGGGGAAACCCCTCATATGAGGGGTGGGCGGTGGTGATCATGCCCGTGTATCGTGATGATCCTCAAAATTCGCCCGCACCACGGTGCGGTCGACTTGACTTAATATGATTCCCGCCGCCTGGCCCATGCCGGCCGGCGCAGGAGAGGTGGCTGAAGATGTCTGGATTGACCACGGAATTGCGCGAACTGCTGATTGATGCCCTTGAGCTGGAGGACATCGCGGTGGAGGATATCGACCCCACGGCACCGCTGTTTGGTGACGGTCTGGGGCTGGATTCCATCGACGCCCTGGAAATCGGCGTGGCCGTGCAGAAGAAGTACAACGTTCGCCTGGATGCCACATCGGAAGACACGCGCGAGCATTTCTACAGTATCGAGAATCTGGCCCGGTTCATTGAATCGGCCCGTTCGGCCTGAGGTGGTTCCCCATGGCAACGCAAGTGGATTTTGACGAAATCAAGCAGATCCTGATTGACCATTTCGAGATTGACGAGGCCGACGTGCAGCCCGACGCCAATCTCTACGAGGATCTGGGCCTGGATTCCATCGATGCGGTGGATCTGGTGATCAAGCTGCAGGAAATGACCGGCAAGAAGATCAAGCCGGAACAGTTCAAGGACGTGCGAACCGTGGAAGACGTGAAGCACGCCATGGAGAAGTTGCTGGCCTGATGCCATGAAGGCCCTGCTCCCGGCGATCAGTGGTATTGCTCTGGCCGTTTACCCGCTGGTGGTGCTGCTGGGCATGCGCTATCTGGAGCTGGGCGTGCTGTGGATGCTGCTGCTGGCACTGATTGCCCTGAGGGTGCTGGCCGCACGCTGGTTTCACGGCCTGGGCCTGTCACTCCAGGCTTCGATCCTGATTCTGCTCGCTGCCCTGTTCACACTTCCCCTCCTGGTGGATCTGGATTTCATGGTCGGCATCCGTTTCTACCCGGTGCTGGCCAATCTGGGCATCTTCAGCCTGTTCTTCGGATCCCTGTTCACCCGCATGCCACTGGCTGAGCGTTTCGCCCGCCTGCGGGATAAGGAACTGCCGCCGCAGGCCATTCTCTACACGCGCCGGCTGACCTGGCTGTGGTCGCTGTTTCTTTGCCTCAATACCTTCGTTGCCCTGGGCACGGCCCTGTGGGCATCCGATGTGGTCTGGGCCCTGTATAACGGTCTTGTCAGCTACTGTCTCGTGGGGCTGCTGTTCACCCTTGAGTACTTCTACCGCCAGCGAGCCCGGCGATACTGGAGCGCATCATGAGCGAGCTTCTCTCCCTTTCCCGCCCTTTTGCCAATGTGGCGACGGCCGAGGTGGCCAGCTGGCACCCGGAACGGGCCGGGCACGACCGGCGGCAGCTGGCGGCCATGACCCTGGCCGTGCGGGATGCGGTGCTGAATGACAAGCGTCAGCGCTGGGTGGTGGCGGACGAGAACGCCGCCTGCTTTCTCGCGGGTTTTCTCGGTGTACTGGCGACCGGACGGCGAGTGGTGCTGCCCCAGCATATTGGCCGGGATGCCGTCCTGTCGTTCGTGGACGAGACGACCGGTGTGATCAGTGCGTCCCCCGAGCTGGTGGAATCCGCGGCCTTGAACCCGGTGAGCCTGGCCGCCGAGGCCACGGTGGATCCGGCCGCCGCCGCGGCGCTGACCATCGACCTCGATACCCCGCTGGATATGTTCACCTCCGGTTCCACCGGAGACCCCAAGCGCATCAGCAAGCGCTTCCGGCAGCTGGACGCCGAGTTGGCGGTGCTCGAGGCCCTGTGGGGTGAGCAGTTGGGCAACTGCCGGGTGGTGGCCACGGTGCCCCACTACCATCTCTATGGTCTGATCTTTCGTCTGCTCTGGCCCTTTGCCGCCGGGCGGGCGTTCCCCGAGCTGTCGCTGCTGGAACCACCGCGGATCGCCGCGGCCTGCGCCGTGGCCGACGCCACCGCACTGGTGAGCAGTCCGGCCCACCTCAAGCGCTGGCCGGGCTTCGCCAGCCTGCAGGTGGCCAAAGTGAAATTGCCGGTGATCTTTTCCTCGGCCGGTCCACTGCCGGCCGAGACCTCTCGCCGCCTGCACGACGCCCTCGATCCGATCTCCGTGTGGGAAGTCTACGGCAGCACGGAATCCGGCGGCATTGCCTGGCGGGACCAGGGCGCCCCCGGGTTCGCCGATTGGCATGTCTTCGATGGTGTCGAGCTGGGTTTTCCCGATGGTCAGCAAGGACGACTGTCCGTGCGCTCCGCCCCATGTGGTGGCGACTGGATGGATACCGGCGACCGTGCCGAGCTGGTGGGCAAGGCCTTTCGTCTGCTGGGGCGGGAAGATGGTGTGGTCAAGATCGAGGATCGGCGTATTTCCCTGCAGGAAATCGAGCAGGCTCTGGAGGCACTGGACTGGGTTTCCGAAGCCGCGGTACTCGCCATGGATGGCGAGCGTCAGACCACGGCGGCGGCCCTGGTTCTGAGTGCCGAGGGTCGGCGGGAACTGGAGCAACTGGGCGGCTGGCGTTTTCGCGGTGCCCTGCGTGAGCGCCTGGGTGACCGTTTCACCGACGTGGTGCTGCCGCGCCGCTTCCGCTACCTGGAGGCCCTGCCGCGAAACGCCACCGGCAAGGTATTGCAGCGGGATCTGCAGGCCTTGTTCGAGAGGCCGGCATGAAACAGCCTGAGCAGATTGCCCGTGAATCCCTGCCGGACGGAATCCGCCTGCGCCTGCGTGTGCCGGCGGCACTGGACTGGTTTGCGGGGCATTTCCCGGGGCATCCGGTGCTGCCGGGCGTCGTGCAGCTTCACTGGGTTCATCACTTTGCCAGCGAACATTTCCGCACACTGCCACCCTTTGCCGGCCTCCGGCACGTCAAGTTCCATGAACTGATCGAGCCCGACAGCGAGCTCACGCTGGAGATTCGGCGTCGCGGTAACCGCCTGGACTGGCGTTATCTCATGGGAGAAGGGCAGGGCCCGGTCTGCTCGGAAGGTTGCCTGCGTCTGCGGGAGGCCCCATGAGTATTCGCTGCTGTGCCCTGGTGCCGGTCTACAACCAGCCCGAGCGGGTGGCAGAGGTGGTCGCCGGCCTGCGTGCCCACGGCCTTGAATGCCTGCTGGTGGATGACGGCAGCGACCCGGACACGGCAGCGGTGCTGCGAAAGGTGGCCGCCGCCGATGCGGGGGTGCATCTTTGCCGCAGCGAGATCAACCGCGGCAAGGGCATGGCCGTGACCACCGGTCTGCGTCTGGCCCGTGCGCGCGGATTCAGTCATGCCCTGCAGGTGGACGCCGACGGCCAGCATGATCTGAATGATGTGCCGGGCTTGCTACGCCTGGTGGAGGCCGAACCGGGGGCGCTGGTTTCCGGGCGCCCCCGCTATGACGAGAGTGTTCCGGTCGGACGGGTGTTTGCCCGTTACATCACGCATGTCTGGGTGTGGATCGAGACCCTGTCATTGCGGATTTCCGACTCCATGTGTGGCTACCGTGTCTATCCGGTGGAGGCGAGCCTGGCGGTAATCGACCAGGAGGGCGTGGGCGCGCGCATGGATTTCGATACCGAGATCATGGTGCGCCTGTTCTGGCGTGGTGTCCCCGTGCGCTTTCTGCCCACGGCGGTGCGCTACGATACCGGCAGCCGATCCACCTTTCGTCTGTTCCGGGACAATGTGCGCATCAGCTGGATGCACACCCGCCTGGTCTTCGGCATGCTTGGGCGGCTGCCACGCCTGCTGTTCGCCCGCCGGAGCGGTGAGCGTCACTGGTCCCGTACCGGTGAACGCGGCAGCCTGCTGGCACTGCGCCTGTCCGTCCTGGCTTTTCGACTGCTCGGCCGTCGCGGCATGGCGGTGGTGCTGTTCCCGGCGGCGGTGTATTTCCTGCTCTTCAATGCACGTGCCCGGCGTGCCTCCATGCAGTATTTTCACCGTCTGCATGCCCTGGACCCCGCTTTGCCGGCACCGGGCTGGCGCAACAGTTTCCGCCATTTCTGGCAATTCGTGCAGGCCAACATCAATCGGGTGGAAGCCTGGTCGGGGGCTGACAGTCAGGCCCGCACGGCCTTTCCGGATGAGGCACACTTTCAGGCCCTGGTGGATGCCGGGCAGGGGGCACTCTTCATCGGCGCCCATGTGGGCAACCTTGAAGTGGGCCGGGCGATTGCCGCGCGCTGGCCGGAAGTGACCTTCAACGCGCTGGTCTACACGGCCAACGCCCGGCGTTACAATCGTGCCATGCAGGAGCTGAACGAGCGTTTCGGCGCCAATCTGATCCTGGTGGAAGAAATCGGCGCGGATACCGCGTTGATGCTCAAGTCACGGGTCGATGCCGGGGAGTTCGTGGTGATTGTCGGCGATCGTACCCCCGTGGCCGGGGACAGCCCCACGGTCACCGCCCCCTTTCTGGGCGAACAGGCCCGTTTTCCGGTGGGCCCCTGGGTGCTGGCCCATGTTCTGGCCTGCCCGGTGTTCTTCTTTTTCTACATGGAAGACGACGATGGCGGTTTCCGTGTATTCCTGGAACCGGTGGCGGATCGCATTCGCCTGCCGCGAAAGGATCGGGATCGGGAACTGCAGGCGCTGACGGAGACGTATGCCGGTCGTCTGGAAACGCTTGCGCGGCAATACCCTTATCAGTGGTACAACTTCTATGACTTCTGGCGGGACAACGGTGTCCAGGCGACGCCGCCATCGCCAGTGGCCGATCTGGAGAAGCAGGAATGAATCAGCGTCTGGACCCGGTACCCGGGCAGGTGAGCAGTGGCGGGGTGCTGGAAATCGGTGGCCGCGATCTGGCGGTGGCGTCCCTGGATGCCGTGGCACGCCGCCGTGTGTCGGTGTCATTGTCCGCGGATGAGGGTTTTCGTGACCGCATTCGCCAGGGAGCCGCGCGGGTGTCCGAAATCATTGCCAGTGGCCGCCAGGTCTATGGCATCTCCACCGGTTTCGGCGATTCCTGCACGGTCTCCATCCCCGCCGACCAGTTGCATGTGCTGCCCCTGAACCTGACCCGCTATCACGGCTGTGGCATGGGTGAGTACCTCTCCGACGAGGCGGTGCGGGCCACCATGCTGGCCCGGGTGAATTCTCTGGCGCGAGGGGTTTCCGGTGTTCGCCTTGAACTGCTGGAGAATCTGGTGCGTCTGCTGCAGGAGGATGTCCTGCCCATGATGCCGGCCGAGGGTTCGGTGGGTGCCAGTGGTGATCTCACGCCCCTGTCCTATCTGGCCGCCACCCTGCTGGGTGAACGGGAGGTTCGCCACCAGGGCCGCCGGCGACCGGCGGCCGAGGTGCTGGCGGAGATTGGTATCGAGCCGCTGCAGCTCAAGCCCAAGGAGGGCCTGGCCCTGATGAACGGCACCGCCGTGATGACGGGGATTGCCGGCATCGTCTGGGCCCGTGCCCGCCAGCTGGTGCACGCTGCCAATCGCATCACGGCCATGGCCAGTACGGCCATGGCCGGCAATGCCGACCACTTCCATCCCGAACTCTTCGCCATGAAGCCCCATCCGGGACAGTCGCGTTCGGCCGCCGCTATCCGTCAGGTACTGCCCGAACACACCGGCGTACCCGGGGTTCGCCTGCAGGACCGCTACTCCATCCGCTGCGCACCACATGTGATCGGCGTGCTTGATGACACCCTGGACTGGACGGAACGCTGGCTGGACATCGAGTTCAACAGCGCCAATGACAACCCCCTGATTGATCCGGTGGACGGCAGTGTCTATCACGGCGGGCATTTCTATGGCGGTCATGTGGGCCAGGCCATGGATTCCCTGAAAACGGCGATTGCCAGCCTGGCCGATCTGCAGGATCGGCAGATGGCCCAGCTGGTGGATGCCCGCTTCTCCAACGGACTGCCGGCCAATCTCGCCAGCGAGGACAATCCGGAGCGGGACAGCAGTCATGGCCTCAAGGCCCTGCAGATCTCGGTGTCCGCCTGGACGGCCGAGGCGCTCAAGCTGACCATGCCGGCCACCGCCTTTTCCCGTTCCACCGAATGTCACAACCAGGACAAGGTAAGCATGGGCACCATCGCCGCCCGTGATGCCCTGCGGGTGCTTGAGCTGGCCGAGCAGGTCTGCACGGCTCTGCTGGTGACCGTCTCCCAGGCTCTTTATATCCGTGAACAGCGCAATGAGCTCAGGGGGTTGCCCGCCACGGTGGAAGCGACCCTCGAGGCCGTACGTCAGGTCTGCCCCCCGGTGCATCAGGATCGGGCCCTGGAGATGGAGCTTCGTGCCTTGCTGGACACCCTGCGCGATCGTCGAATTCCGCTGGAGAACGAACAATGAAGGCAGTCATCCAGGAAAGCATCGAACTGGAAGTGCCCTTTCAGGACCTCGACCCCATGGGGGTGGCCTGGCATGGCAACTACTTTCGCTACTTCGAGGCCGGTCGGGCCGCCCTGCTGCGCAGCATCGACTACGACTACCCGGAAATGCGCGCATCGGAATACCTCTGGCCCATCGTCGATACCCGGGTGAAGTACATCCGGCCGCTGGAATATGCCCAACGCATCCGTGTCATTTCGGGCATCGTGGAATGGGAAAACCGCCTGCGTATCGATTACGAGATCCGCAATCTGGACGATGACAGGCGTCTGTGTCGAGCCCACACCATTCAGTGCGCGGTGGATGCGCGCAGTGGCGAACTGCAGTTCGTCTCACCACCCGCCCTCACGGATCGCGTACGTGCCCGGCTGGAGGCCCAGGCCTCATGATGCGCCTGGCCGCCCTGCTTATGTCCCTGTGCCTGCTGACCCCGTCGGCCGCCGCCGACACGGCACCGGAAGGCTTCGAGGCCCGCTTCGAACAGGCACGCACCACGCCGGGGCTGGAGCGACCCTTTCGCAGCGAGGGACGGGTGAGCTGGGTCGAGGGCGAAGGCCTGGAGTGGCGCACCGAATCACCCTTTGAATACGCCTATCTGCTGTATCTGGATCGCATCGTCGAGGAGGATGCCGATGGCCACCGGCGCGAGATCAGCCGTCGCGAGGCCCCCTGGGTGGTCTCGCTCAATGAGCTCCTCATTGCGGTCATGAGCGGCGACGAGCAGGCCATGGCGAGTCTGTTTCAGGTACGGGATCGATCGGTACCGGACGATGGACACGGCCAGGTGCTCAGTCTGGTGCCGCGGGATGAGGCACTGGCCCAACAGATTCCCCGCCTGCAGCTGGAAAAGAACGGGCATATCCGCCGGGTGGTGATTGAGGAGGCCGATGGTGGCCGGCTCGACATCCGTCTCAGTGAGCATCGTGGCAAAGCCCCGTCGCTGCCGGAGGACGACACGGAATCGGGTTCATGAGAGGGGCGCTTTTCTGGCTATTGATGCTGTTGGCCGTGCTCGCCGTGGGCGGGTTTCATCTGGCAGGCGACGGAGACTGGCTGGATACCGACATCACCCATCTGATGCCGGCGGAACATCAGGATCCGGTGGTGGCGCGGGCACTGCAGCAGGATCGTCTCGGCGTTGCCGGCGAATTGATGCTGCTGGTCACCGGGCCCACGGTGGCCGCCGAGGCGGCCATGCGGGCGGCCCGTGACGAACTGGAAGCCGCTGCCGTGGCGCGGCCGGTACGCTCGGGGTCCAGCCGTGATCTGCTGGATCACCTGGCCGACTGGCGCTTTGTCCTGCTTAGCGATACCCGCCTTGAGGCCATGAGGGCGGATCCGGCCCAGGCCTATCTGCGTGCCGTTCAGGCGCGGCTGGCGCGCCCCTCATCCACCCCCGGCCTGGGATTCGACAAGGATCCCGCCGGCTTTCTGGGCGACTACCTCTCGCGGCTGCCCAATCCCTATCCCGGTCTTCAGGCGCGCGGCGGACTCTGGCAGGGCGAGCGGGCCGGTGAGCCCTTCTGGTTTCTGCCCATGACGCTGCAGGGTGAAGCCTTTGACGGGCGTTTTCAGGCCACCGTCCTCGATGCGCTCGAGAACGCGAGGCTTGCGGCCAGTGCCGAGTGTGGCGACTGCCGTCTGCAGGTGACCGGTCCGGTTCTGTTTGCGGCGGAACAGCGTGACCTGGCCCGGGCGGAAATCACCCTGATCTCCACTCTGTCCCTGAGCGGTATCGTACTGCTGGTCCTGCTCGCCTTTGGCAGTCTTCGTCCGGTGCTGCTGGGAACGCTGGCACTGGCCACCGGCGTGTTGATGGCGGTGGCCTTGTCCCTTCTGCTCTTCGGCCGCCTGCATGTGATCACACTGGTGGCAGGCACGACGCTGCTGGGCATCGCCATCGACTATGTCTTCAAGTACCTGGTGCATCGTGCCGAAGGTGACTCGCCCGGTGGCGGTGCCGACGTGGTTCGACGCCTGCGCCGCCCCCTGGTGCTGGGCGTGGCCAGCAGTCTTTTGTGCCTGACGGTATTGGCGTTGAGCCCCTTTCCGGTGATGCGCGAGCTGGCGGTGTTTTCCGGTGCCGGTCTGGCGGGTGCCTGGCTTACGGTGGTGTGGCTGTTCCCCTTTGCCGATCGCGGGCGCCCCCTCCAGCTGCGTTCGCGGTTGCAGCAGGGCGTTAATCGTCCGGTGGCCTTCTTCGCCGGGCTGGGTCGCGTGCGCTGGCTGCTGCCGTTACTGTGCCTGCCACTGGGCGTGCTGGCTTACGCCCTGATCCCGGGTTCGGATGATCTGCGGGCTTTCCAGGCCGAGCTGCCCGAGCGCCTGGCGGTGGATCAGCATCTGCGTTCCCTCACCGGCACGAACTTCCCTGAAGGCTTCTTCATCGTCGAGGGTGATGCTGCCGATACTGTCCTCGAACGCGAGCAGGCCTTGCTGAGCCGCCTGGATCAGGGGCTGGCCGATGCCCCTATTGCCCTGTCCCGCGTGGTGCCGCCGCTGACGCGACAGAAAGAGGCCCATGCCCTCATTGGGCAAGCCCTGAATAACCCCCGCCTGATGGAACAATTGCAGGCCCTGGGCCTGAGTTCGGCGGGCTTGCAGCGCCTGCGCCGGGACTGGGCCGCCGCCGACGGGCGCTGGTTACAGCCGCGGGACCTGGGCAGCGGGCCATTGGCACCACTGGCCGACAGCCTGTGGCTGAAGCACGAAACGGCCCCCGCCAGCCTGGTGATTCCCCGGGGCGCCCCCGGAATCGAGAGCGCGCTTCCCCCCGGTGTGCGCTTCATTCGCCCCATCAGCCTGATGAACGAAAACCTCTCGGCGCAACGGCGGGCGGCCGGGCACTGGATACTCACGGCAGCGGTACTGGGTATTCCCCTGTTGTTCGTTCTCATTCTCGGCTGGCCGCGAGGTCTGCGCCCGGCACTCGCTCCCCTGTGTGCATTGTCGATCACCCTGCTGTTTCTGTGGCTGAGCGGGATCGGGCTCAATACCTTCGTGCTCATGGGGCTGATCCTGGGGCTCGGGGTGGGGGCGGACTACGCCGCCTTCCTGGCGGCCGAGCAGAGGGTCTCGCCGCCCGGGGTCACCGGCATTGCCCTGGCCGCCGTCACCACCCTGCTGGCCTTCGGTCTGCTGGGCCTGAGCCAGGTCAGTGCCCTTGGCCAGTTCGGCCTGACCGTGGTGGTGGGCATCGTGGCCGCCTGGCTGTCGTCCTTTGTGCTGGCCTGTGAGGATGGCGGGGAGGGCGTTGCATGAAGGGCCATGTCGTCCTGATCTTCACCCTGCTGCTGGCCGCCTGCGCCCATGTCAGCCTGCCACCCGAACGGGAGTGCGAGCGCCTGCACGCCAGGCTGGCCTATTGCCTGATCGAGCCGGCGGCCCTGGCCGATCCGGAGGAACGCCTGGATCGGGTGGAGGTGCGCAGCCCGGAGGGCCGGCAGACCTTCATCGGCCAGATTGCCTTCGATAGCGAGCGCACCCTGCTGGTGGGGCAGAGCCAGACCGGCATGGGGCTGTTCCGAATCGAATGGGACGGTACGCGGCTGCAGCAGTCCGTTCGCAGCGAGGAAATGGGCCTGGACGGACGTCGATTGCTGGCGCTGATTCAGCTGGTCTTCGCGTCCCCCGATCAGCTGGCCACGGCCGTCATCGGCGGCCGGGTGAGTGATCGGGCCATGGACGATGGCCGCGAGCGGCGCCTGACACTGGATGGCGGTCGCCTGCTGGCCCGCATACACTATGCGCCGGACGGCGAGATTACCGTCGAATTCGCCGACGAGCTGTACATTCGAATGAGCCCGCTTTGAGGAGTCTCGTACTTGCGCTGTTATCTCAACCAGCTTGGCATCATCAATTCCCTGGGAGGCGATCGTGACAGCGTGCTCCAATCGCTGCTGTCCGGCAGCCGCGCCGGCCTGAACCGCGAGGTGACGCTGCTGCGGGGTGGCCGTACCACGGTAGCGGAGTGGCCGGGGCCGTTGCCGGCCATCGAACCGCCTTGGCGTCACTACAACAGCCGCAACAACCGCCTCCTGCTGGCCGCCCTGAACCAGATTCGCGAGGCCGTGGATGCCGCCATTCAGCGGCATGGGCCGCAGCGGGTGGCGGTGGTGCTGGGTTCGAGTACCTCGGGAGTGCGCGAGGGGGAGCAGGCCGTTGCCGCGGATCATCACGGTCAGCCGCGGCCGTCGGATTACCACTACCGGCAGCAGGAAGTCGGCAGCCCCTCGGACTTCCTCGCGGATTTCCTCGCGGTCACCGGTCCGGCCATGACCATTTCCACTGCCTGCACCTCCAGCGCCAAATCCATCATCGCCGGGGCGCGCCTGCTGCAGGCGGGGCTGTGTGACGTGGTTCTGGCAGGGGGGGTGGATTCCCTCTGCGGTCTGACGGTGAATGGCTTTGATGCACTGGAATCCGTGTCGGCGGGGCAGAGCAACCCCTTCAGCCGTCGTCGTGACGGCATCAACATCGGTGAAGGGGCGGCGCTCTTTCTCATGAGCCGGGAAGCCGGCGGCCTGAGCCTGATGGGCTGGGGCGAGACCTCCGATGCCCACCATATTTCCGCCCCGGATCCGGAGGGCCGTGGCGCCGAAGCCGCCATGCGTGCGGCCCTGGATCAGGCGGGGCGGGCAGCCGGCGATGTCGCCTATCTGAACCTGCACGGAACAGGTACCATTAAGAATGACCTGATGGAGAGCCATGCGGTTGCCCGGGTGTTTCCCGAGGGCGTGGCCTGCGGGTCGAGCAAGGGCATGACAGGACATACACTGGGTGCGGCGGGTGCCACCGAAGCGGCCTTCTGCTGGCTGGCCCTGCATCCCGATCATGGTGACGGTCGTCTGCCGCCCCATGTCTGGGATGGCGAGGCGGATCCGGCGCTGGCGCCACTGAGCCTGATCGACACCGACAGCCGTGTGCGAGGGGGTGTGCGGCTGGCCATGAGCAACTCCTTCGCCTTTGGTGGCAGCAATGCCGTGCTGCTTATCGGCGACGCCTGAGTCCTGCATCAGAAACAACGGTTCAGGGGGTTTCCCGGAATGAAATCGGAAGCGTTGCTGCCCCATGGCGGCGACATGCGCCTGATTGACGAGCTGGCGAGCCATGGCGATGTGCAGGCCCATGGGTGTGTACGGCTGACCCCGGCACATCCCTTTCTGGATGCAGACGGGCAGGTGCCGGCCTGGGTCGGGCTGGAAATGATGGCCCAGACGGTGGCGGCGTGGTCCGGCGCGCGGGGTCAGGCCCGGGGCGAGCGTCCACGCATGGGGTATCTGCTCGCCTGCCGGTCCTTTGACGCGGATATTCCCGCCTTTCCGGTGCCCGGCGAGCTGGACATTCACATGCAGGAGCTGATGCGTCAGGACAATGGATTCGGTTCCTACAGCGGGGAAATTCATCTGGACGGTCGCGTGGTGGCGCGTGGCCGGCTGAGTGTCATGGAAATGCAAGGCGACGTGGTCGCTGCCGACGGAGAAGATCAATGAGCCAACAGGACGACAGGCGGGTGCTGGTAACCGGCGCCAGCCGGGGAATCGGACGCGCCATCGCCCGGCGCCTGGCGGAAGATGGCTGGGCGCTCACCCTGCATTATCGTTCCGGCCGGGATGCCGCCGAGGCGCTGGCTGAAGACATCCGCGGGGCCGGTGGCCGGGCGGATACACTGGCCTTCGACATCGGTGACCGGGAGGCCGTGGCCGCCGCCCTGGAAGCGGACGTGGAGGCCAATGGCGCCTACTACGGGGTGATCTGCAATGCCGGCATCACGGCCGACAATGCTTTCCCGGCCATGCCCGGCGAGGACTGGGACCGGGTCATCAATACCAATCTTGGTGGCTTCTACAATGTGGTCCACCCCCTGGTGATGCCCATGGTGCGTTCGCGCAAGGGTGGGCGCATTGTGGCGATGTCCTCGGTTTCCGGCCTGATGGGCAATCGCGGCCAGGCCAACTACGCCGCCTCCAAAGCCGGTATCATTGCGGCAGCCCAGAGCCTGGCGCTGGAGCTGGCCAAACGCCGGATCACGGTCAACTGCGTGGCGCCGGGCCTGATTGAAACGGATATGGTGGCCGATGCACCGGTGGAGGAAGCCCTCAAGCTGATCCCCGCCGGCCGCGTGGGTCGCCCGGAAGAAGTGGCGGCGACCGTGGCCTTTCTCATGCGTGATGAGGCGGCCTACATCACCCGACAGGTGTTCGCCGTCAACGGAGGGATGTGTTGATGCGACGTGTGGTGGTAACCGGTGTCGGAGGCCTGACTTCGCTGGGGCACGACTGGCCGAGTATTCGCGCCGCCCTGAAGGCCGGCCGGACAGGTATTCGTTACATGCCCGAGTGGGAACGATTCGTCGGCCTGAATACCCGTCTGGGTGGGCCGGTCATGGACTTCGAGTTGCCCAAGGCGGGTTATGGGCGCAAGCAGACCCGCAGCATGGGTACCGTGGCTCTGCTGGCCACCCGCGCCTCGGACCTGGCCCTGCAGGATGCCGGCCTGCGCGAGCATCCGATCCTGACCAGCGGCCGTGCCGGTGTGGCCTGTGGCTCCTCCTTCGGCAGCATCGACGCCACCGAGACCTTCGCCCGCTATCTCCAGACCGGCAATGTGGCTGGCGTGACCTCCAACAGCTATGTGCAGATGATGGGGCACACCGCGCCGGTGAACATCGCCCTGTACTTCAAGATGACCGGGCGCATCATTCCCACCAGCTCCGCCTGCACCTCCGGCTCCCATGGCGTGGGTTATGGCATGGAGCCCATTCGCTACGGTCATCAGGACATGATGATCGGTGGTGGTGCCGAAGAACTTTCCAGTGCCGATGCCGCGGTGTTCGATACCCTGTACGCCACTTCAACCCGCAATGATGCCCCCGAAACCACGCCCGCGCCCTATGATCGTGACCGGGACGGCCTCGTGGTGGGCGAGGGTGCGGTGAGCCTGATCCTGGAATCCCTGGATCATGCTCGCGAACGCGGGGCCAGCATCATGGCCGAACTGGTGGGCTTTGGCACCAATTCCGATGGCACCCACATTACTCAGCCCAATGCCGAAACCATGGCCGTGGCCATGCGTCTGGCTCTGGAGGATGCCGGTATTCACCCTGATCAGGTCGGTTACGTCAGCGGACACGGCACCGCCACGGATCGGGGCGACATTGCCGAGACCCATGCCACTCGCGAGGTTTTCGGTCGCGCCGTGCCCATCAGTTCCATGAAGGGCAACTTCGGGCACACGCTGGGGGCCTGCGGTTCCCTGGAAGCGTGGCTGGCCATCGAGATGATGAATGAAGGCTGGTTCGCCCCCACGGCCAATCTCCACAATGTGGATGACCGCTGTGCCGACCTGGATTACATCATGGGCGACGGCCGCGAGATCGATACCGAGTATGTGATGAGCAACAACTTCGCTTTCGGTGGAATCAATACGTCACTGATCTTCCGGCGTTGGCGGGAATGATTATCTAATCGTTGTCGTTGTCGGGCTTTTGCAAGAAGTGACGAGCTTCGAGTGACGAGCAGCGAGCAAGAAAGACGAACAACTCGCCGCCCTGTCCTTTTCGTAGTCGTAGTCGTAATCGGCCTTTGCAGGCAGGAAGGGAAACCCGAAAATCCGACAACGACAACGACAACGACAACGACAACGGCGAGAAGAACACCGCAATCCGAAACATCAGGCAATTGCCATGAAACGATTCATCACCCTCACAATCATCACCGCCCTGACCGTCGGCAGCGTCATGGCCGATGAACGCCCCCGGGCCCGTGATCTGGGCATTGCGCCGGGTGTCCTGCCCACGGGGGAGCTCAACGCCATCACCGATGTGGACGGTGTTCGCGTGGGTCATGTGTCTTTGGTATCGGGGGATGACATCCGCACCGGCGTCACGGCCGTTCTTCCCCACGACGGCAATGTCTTCCAGGATAAGGTGCCTGCCGCTGTCCATACCGCCAACGGTTTCGGCAAGGCGGTGGGTTTCGAGCAGGTGCGGGAACTGGGCACGCTGGAGTCACCCGTTCTGCTGACCAATACCCTCAATGTGGGCACGGTGATGGATGCCGGTGCCCGCTGGGTACTCGAGCAGGAAGGCAATGAGGATGTCCGTTCGGTCAATGTCCTGGTGGGCGAGACCAACGACGGCTATCTCAATGACATTCGTGCCCAGTATGTCCGCCCGCAGCATGTCTTTTCCGCCATCGAGTCCGCGGAAGGCGGCCTGGTGGCCGAGGGCAATGTGGGGGCCGGTACCGGTACCCGCGCCTTCGGCTGGAAGGCCGGCATCGGCACGGCCTCGCGCACCCTGCCGGCCACCCTGGGCGGCCATACGGTGGGGGTGCTGGTGCAGGCCAATTTTGGCGGCATCCTGACCATGGATGGCGTTCGGGTGGGCGAGATTCTGGGCCAGTATCGATTCCGTGATGTGCTGGAGACCGGTCTGGAACTGGAGCTGGAAACCGAGCAGGGATCCATCATGGTGGTCATTGCCACCGATGCGCCGGTGGGTGAGCGCAACCTGGAACGGATGGCCAAACGGGCTGCCCTGGGTATCGGGCGCACAGGCGGATTCATGAGCAACGGCTCGGGTGATTTCATGGTGGCTTTCTCCACGGCGGAACGGGTTCGCCACGGTGCCGATCGCAGTGAACGAACGATCAGCCGACTCAATGACTCGGCCATGGATCCCTTGTTTCTGGCCACGGTGGAGGCAACGGAAGAGGCCATCTACAACAGCCTGGTCCAGGCGGAGTCCATGAGTGGTCGGGATGGCCGCCACCTGGATGCCATTCCGCTTGAGCGTCTCGAGGAGCTGTTTCAGTGAAAAGGATGCAAGCCTTCGGCTTGAGTGTGCTGCTGGTGGGGCTGATTCTGGCCGGATGTGACAGCCCTGAGGGCGACCGGGAAATGCGGCAGGCACGGGTGGAAGCCTCCGCCTTTCCCCGCGGTGCGGCCCTGTATGAGCGCCAATGCCGAGCCTGCCACCAGAGTGATGGCAGTGGCGTGGGTCGCACCTTTCCACCGCTGGCCGGACACGCGGTGGAATTGGCCCTGGCCGAAGGCGGACGGGAATACCTGGTTCAGCTCACCCTGCATGGTCTCGGTGGTGAGATTCAGGTCCAGGGGCAGACCTATCGTGGCATCATGCCGGGCTTCACGCGCCTGTCGGACGAAGATATCGCCGCCATACTCAATCACAGCATTCATGCCTGGGGCGGCGAAGACCGACTGTCCGACGACTTCGAGCCTCTGCGCCCGGAGGAAGTAGCCGCCCAGCGTGAAGAGCGTCTGAGTCCCAGCCAGGTGCGCGAGCGCCGCCCCGACATTGATTGATTCATTGACTGCCGGAGCCAACATGAGCGACAAGCAACCGAGCAACAAGCAGCTTTTCATCCGCCTGGGCATTCTCATCGGCCTATTGGCGGTATTGATGATTACGGGTCTGCTGATTCCAAGGATGGAGTGAGCGGGATTCGACAACCGTCGTAGTCGTAATCGTAATCGGCATTTTTAAGTCTGGAAAAGCCGATTACGACTACGACTACGATTACGAGAAGAGCCGGGCACTCACTAATACCGGTAACCCGGAATCCGATCCATCAGTCTCAACCAGCCTCGGGCCGTGCGGTAGAGAAACCAGAGCCAGTTCAGGAACAGGACGCCCCAGCCGATGAGAATCGGGGTCAGGGCCAGGCCGATGAGCAGCCAGAGCACGGACCACCAGAAGGTGCGGATCTGCCAGCGCAGGTGGCTGGCGGTCAACCCCGATACCACCTTGCCGTTCTGAAGATGGGCCACGATGACGCCGATGAAGGCGGGCACGCCACTGAAAAGGCTGACCGCATAAAGGGCATAGACGATGTGGCAGGCGGTCTGGTCCTGACGATAGTCCTGACCCATGGCCTGCTCGTTTCCGTAGGCGCTCATATCCGCTTCTCCTCGTCCTCGCCATTCTGCAGTGCTTCCAGCGCCAGGCGGGCCTCTTCGAATTCGGGATCCAGTTTCAGGGCCTGATGCCAGGCCTGTTGTGCCTGTTCAGCGTCACCACCGGCCAGATGAATCTCGCCCAGCCGCCTCCAGGCCGCGGCCGCCGACGGCATCAGGGGTGAGTGGAAGGGCAGGGCCAGGTATTCCTCCAGCGCGGCCTTGCCGGCGGGGCGGTCTTCCCCGGACAGAGCGGCGGTGCGGCCAAGCTGATACAGGGCACTGGGATTGCCCGGTTTCATGGCAAGGTATTCATGCAGGGTCTTGCGCGCGGCCGCCCAGTCTTCAAGGGCCTGGGCATTGAAAACGGCGGGCATGGCAGCGTCTTCGATGCCACGGCCCTCATCCCAGGCCTGCAGCAGGCCATCCAGGCCGGCCCGCTGTTCCTTCTCGCTGATCAGGAACAGGGCATCGGCCAGCAGGCCCCAGTGGGGATCGATTTCAGCCAGGCGCTGGCGCTGTTCCTCGGCCACGGAGGAGCGACCGCCAACCACCCGCGGCGCACCCATGTGGAACTGCATGAGTCCGAGACGATATTCGGGGTTGTCCGGGTCGAGCTCCACCACCGTTTCCAGGGCACGACGGATCTGGCGGGCCAGGCGCATCTGACCGAGGGCGCCGCTGTCATTGAGTGAAGCGGTCAGGCCGGCCAGCCGATACCAGTGAGGTTCGGCGTCTTCCGGCGCCCGGGTCTTGGCATCCTCCAGATAGGGCATGGCCTCGTCGATTCGACCCACCGTGATCAGGGCCAGACCCTTGAGCTTCAGCCACTCCACATTCTCGGGATCCCGGTGCTGCTCGAGAATGCTCACCGCCCGGTCCGCACGCCATTGGTCCAGTGCCGACTGTGCCAGTTCCAGGGGCGACTGGTCGTTTCCGGCCAGCAGCGGCGTGGGTAGAAGCAGCAGCAGAAGCAGGGTGAGTTGCTTTGTCATCATCGTTCCCCTTCTTATGGTTGTCGTGTCTGTTCCGATATTCATTTTTGTCTCATTGTGCCGATTCGGCGGGGCGCAGACCCACCATGGTGCCGGCCTGGCGCCAGCGGCGGCGGGCACGGTGGCCGAGGCGATCGAGCAGTATATACAGCACCGGCAGCAGGAAGAGACTGACTACGGTGGAGAAGGCCAGCCCGCCGATCACCGCCCTTGCCATGGGTTGATAGGAGGGGCCGCCACCGCCGATGCGTACATCGCCGAGGGCCAGTGGCAACAGTGCCAGAATGGTGGTGGTGACCGTCATCAGAATGGGCCGGAAGCGGTGCAGGCTGCCGTGATAAAGGGCGTCATGCATGTTCATGCCGCCCCAGCGAAGCTGGTTCACGTGATTGACCAGCACGATGCCATTGTTCACCACCACGCCCATGAGGATAAGGATCCCGATCATGGCCATGAAGCTGAAGGTGGTGCCGGTCAACATGAAGAACCAGAACACGCCGGTGATCGAGAAGGCGATGGCGCTGAGAATGGCCAGCGGTTTCAGCAGCGCCTCGAACAGGGCCGCCATGACCAGAAAGATCAGAAAGATGGCCAGCATGATGTTCTGCATCAGTTGCTGCATGGCTTCCTGATCCTGCTGGAAACCACGACCGAAGCCCCAGCGGTAGCCGGGCGGCAGTTCCACGTCATTCATGGCCGTGCTGACCCGTTGCCGGGCATCACCGGCAGACAGTTCCTCGGCCAGATCCAGCTCGATGGGGATGGAGGTGCGCCGATCCAGGCGCTGAATGGCCGCCGCCTGCTCCGCGATCTGGAGTTCGGCCAGGTTGTCCAGGCGAACACGCCCGCCATCGGGCAGGGCCACGGGGAGAGCGGCCAGCTCGTTGAGGGAACGGCGTTCGGCATCCCTGTAGATGATTCGCATCTGGGTATCGTCCACGTCACCACGCAGAGGACGCATATTACGACCCTGCAGAGCGAGGGAGACCGAATCCGCAATCTCACGCGGGCTGATTCCAAACTGTTCCGCAGAACGGCGATGGACGTTCACCTGCAGTTCCTGGGAGCGGCTTTCCAGGACAGGCCGGGCGCCTACCACACCTTCGACACCGCGCAGGCGTTCGGCCAGCTGCATCGCCATGGGCAGCATCTCGTCGTAACGCTCGCCTTCCAGGTGGATGCGCAGGCCTTCGGCACCGCCGGCCCGCTGCCAGTCGAAACTGGGCTGGCCGATGATGATGTCGGGCAGATCCGCCAGCACCCGGTCGCGGACTTCTTCCGGTGACAGGCGGGCCTTGTCGCCTTCGTTCAGAATCAGCCCCGACTGGGCGCGCCCGGCTTCATACCAGGAGTACACCGAATCCAGGTCGAAACGCTCCTTGTTGGCGTAGAGGTAATCCTCGATGGTGTTCACCGCCTCCTTCATGTCGTTCAGAGGGTGGCTGCCCTGGATGTGATAGTTCAGCCACAGGGTGCGACTGCCTTCCGGCGGGAACATGTCGGTCTCCACGGCATTCATGGGGATCACGATCGAGCCCATGGCCAGTGCGCCGAGAAGCAGGGTGATCTTCGGGCGGCGCAGACTCCACTGCAGGGCCGAGCCATAGCGTTTCGCCAGGCCCGCCACCGGATTGGGCCGGTCCTGGCCGGCCCCCGTCCGGGACAGGCGCGACAGCAGCAGGGGGATCAGGGTCAGGGAAATCAGCAGGGAAGCCAGCAGGGTGACCACGATGGCGGCGGCCACATGCTGCAGGAAGATGCTGATCTGATCCTGGCCACCAAACACCAGCGGCAGAAAGACGATGACGGTGGTCAGGGTGCCTGCCAGCACCGCAATGCCCACCTCGCGACTGCCCCGCAGACTGGCGGACAGGGGTTGCCGGCCCAGCTCCTGTCGGTGGCGGAAGATGTTTTCGCTCACCACAACGGCATTGTCCACCAGCATGCCCACCGCCAGCATCAGGCCCATCATGGACAGTATGTTCAGCGACATGCCCAGCAAATACATGCTGGCCAGGGACGTGGCAATGGCCAGGGGTATGGTGGCCACCACGATCAGGGTAATGCGGAAGGAGCGCAGGAAGAACCACAGCACCGCCAGGGCCAGGAGGGCACCGATCAGCCCGGCCCGCAGAAGCTGGCGCAGGGATTCGATCACTCCCCTGGCCTCATCATTCATTTCGAAGATGCGGATGCCGTGGAAATCATCTTCCTGGCGAACGTCTTCCAGCTCGGCCTTGACTCGCCGCGACACCTCCACCAGGTTGGCGCCCGATTCCCGGAGAATGTTGAGGCCCACCGACGGCTGGCGCTCCAGCAGACGAACCAGCCGCAGGTCGGGGGTCACTTCCCGGATGTCGGCCACATCATCCAGGCGAATGCCGGGTCCCAGGGGCAGGGCCGCCATTTCCTCGACACTGTGAAACTCGGCATCCGGACGAACCCGAAGGCGCCGCGGTGGATCGTCCAGCAGGCCGCCACTGACGGTCTGGTGGTTGCGCTGCAGGCGATCGGCCACCTGGCGGTCATTGAGGCCGTAGCGTTGCAGTTGTTCCGGATCCAGCTGGATCTCGATCTGTGGACGCTGGACACCGTAGAGCTGCACCTGGGAAACACCTTCGATCCGTTCCAGGCGGGCACGGAGGCGCCGGTCAAGCAGGGTGTATTCCCTGGCCAGGTCCCGTTCCGATGACAGGCGCAGGGTCAGGATGGGCTGGTCCGAGGTGGAACCGGTGAAGACCCGTACCCGTTGCACGGTCGTGGGCAACTCATGGCGAATGGCATCGATGCGGGCCTGCACTTCCAGATTGCGGGGCCCCATTTCCTCGCCCCAGTTAAAGAAGATCCTTACCTGTCCCTGATCGGGGTTGGCCGTGGCCTCCAGGCGCTGCAGCCCGGTGAGGGTGGAGACCGACTCCTCGATGGGGCGCAGCACCTCCCGTTCCATTTCCTCGGGCCCCATGCCGGGTGCATTGATCTGCACGAAGACGCCCGGAAAATCCAGATCCGGCCACATGGCCAGGGGCAGCAGCCGAGTGGCGGCCATACCGGCCGCCAGAACAGAAAGGCACAGCATGAAGGTGGTCACTGGCCGGCTGAGCGCAAGGCGGGGCAGATTCATGCCGAGGCCTCCTTCAGCGTCTTGCGCCGTCCCAGCCAGACCTCCACCCGTTCATAGGTCACGGGGATCAGCACCAGGGTGAGCAGGGTGCCCACCAACAGGCCGCCGATCACGGTGATTGCCATCGGTGCGCGCAGCTCGCCGCCCTCGCCCATGCCTAGGGCCATGGGCATCAGCCCGAGCAGGGTGGTCAGCATGGTCATGAGGATGGGGCGCAGCCGCGTCTGTCCGGCTTCCATGATGGCTTCCCGAAGCGCCAGGCCATCCACCCGGTTGCGATTGATGCGGTCCACCAGAACGATGGCGTTGTTGACGATGATGCCGCCCAGCATCATCAGGCCGATGAAAACCACCACACTGATGGTTGAGCCCGTGATCCACAGGCCCAGGATGGCCCCGGCCAGTGCGATGGGCACCGTGAACAGGATGATGAAGGGGTGCAACAGGGATTCGAACTGCGAGGCCATCACCAGGTAGACCAGGAAGATGGACAGCAGCAGGGCCATCTGCATGGCCGAGAAGGCCTGTTCCATGTCCTCGCTCTGCCCGGATACGCGCAGGCTCACCCCCGGGGGAAGCTCCAGACCGCCGGCCAGTTCAGCCATGGCCCGGGAGGCCCGACCGGTGTCACCGTCGCTGGCGGTGGCGGAAATCACTGCTACCCGCTGCTGAGCCTGACGACGGACTTCCACCGGGCCGGTCTCGATACGGATATCGGCCACCGCTTCCAGCGGCAGGCTGCGAGGGTCGGCCGGGTTAACCGGCAGGGCTCGCAGGGCCTCCAGGGAGCGCCGGGTTTCCTCGCGTCCGCGAACCAGAATGTCGATCTCGCGTTCCGGCAGTGAAT
The DNA here is from genome assembly GCF_030848495.1 of Natronospira bacteriovora. NCBI lineage: Bacteria > Pseudomonadati > Pseudomonadota > Gammaproteobacteria > Natronospirales > Natronospiraceae > Natronospira > Natronospira bacteriovora. The sequence continues at coordinate 58,419 of NZ_JAVDDT010000005.1, read as the reverse complement.
AGCGGCTGCCCGTTTCGCCTCGCACATGATCCGCCACCCGTCGGGCCACTTCCCCCGCATTCAGATCCAGGGTGGCCAGGCGGTCACGGTCGAAGCGGATGCGGACTTCCGGGTAACCCTCGGCCATGGAAGAACGTACATCCTGAAAGCGCGCATCACGACTCATCGCGGCATGGATCAGGTCGGCTGCATCCTGCAGATCCTCCAGGCTGTCCGAGCGCAGAGTCAGTTCCAGCGGTTGCTCGAAGCGCATGATGGCCGGTGTTTCGATGCGATGACGGATGTCGTCTCGACCGCCAAGGATACGCCGCAGACGCTCGGCCGTGGCGGCTTCCGCTTCCGCACCGGCGCCGGCTTGCATGCGTACGGTGAGCTGGCCATGGTTCTCGCCGGCATCACCGGGGGCGGCATCCAGGCGGTTGCCGGTGCCGGCCACCGAGGCGGTCAGGGCGACGCGTGGATCTGTGCCCAGTTCGCGCCGGACACTTTCCAGGGTATCGTCCGTGCGATCCAGTCCAGTGCCCGGTGGCAATTCAATGACCAGGTCAAATTCGCCCTGGCTCACTTCCGGTATCAGCTCCGTGCCCATGCGAGGCAGCACGGCCAGCGCCACGGCCACCAGCAGCAGGGTGGCCAGCCAGACCGTGCCGGCATGGGCCAACGACCAGTCCAGCAGGGCCGGATAACGGGATTCCACCCCCCGCCAGACGCGGTCGAAGGCACGACGCAGGGGCCACAACAGCCCGCGCATGCCACCGCCAACACCCCGGGCCACACCGCGCAGGACAAGCAGCACGGCAAGGATCAGGCCGCCAAACAGACGGCCCGGCAGGCGCCGCAGCCAGCCGCGCTTGTCCTCGGCGGGATCCGGCAGGGCTTCGGTTTCACCCGCATGCTGGCCGGGCACGGACAGCATGGGAATCACGGCCAGGGCAATCAGCAAGGCCAGCAGCAGGGAAAAGGTAATGGTCAGGGCCTGGTCGCCGAACAGTTGGCCGGCCAGGCCTTCCACGAAGATCAGGGGCAGAAAGACCGCCACCGTGGTCAGGGTGGAGGCCGTGATGGCACCGCCAACTTCGCTGCTGCCACGGACCGCGGCTTCCAGGGCGGAATCACCGGCCTGGCGCCGGCGGGCGATGCTTTCCAATACCACGATGGCGCTGTCCACCAGCAGGCCCACGGCCAGGGCGATGCCACCCAGGGACATGACATTGAGGCTGATGCCGGTGCCGTGCATGAGCAGAAAGGTGCCCACCACCGACAGCGGAATGGCGATGCCGATGATGAAGGTTGGCCGGGCACTGCCCAGAAAGAGGTACAGAACCAGCGCCGCCAGAAAGCCACCGATCAGGCCGGCGGACACCACTTCCCGCACCGCCTGGCGGATGAACTGGGACTGGTCGGCAATCACGGCCACTTCCATGCCCTCCGGCAGACCGCGCTTGACCTGCTGCAGACGCTGCTGAACCAGATCCGCCACCCGCACCGTATTGGCATCCCCTTCACGGTAAATGCCGATCTCCACCGCCTGCTCACCATTGAGTCGAGTGATGGCCTCGCGGTCCTTGTGGCCCATGCGGACCTCGGCAATCTCCTCCAGGCGAATGACTGCGCCCTCTCGACGGGCCACCACCGTGCTGCGGATGTCATCCAGATTGTCGAAGCGGTTCAGGGTGCGCACCAGCAGCTCGCGCGAGCCCTCGAAGAGGCTGCCACCGGAGACATTGACGTTCTCCGCCGCCAGGCGATTGCGCACATCCTCGATCTGCAGACCCAGGGCATCCAGGCGGTCGTCGTCCACCAGTACCTGGACTTCGCTGTCCAGGCCGCCGGATACGCGTACCGCCGCCACGCCATCCACCGATTCCAGGTCACGGGCCAATTGGTCTTCCGCGTAGCGGCGCAGGCGATCCAGGGTGGCGGCTCCCGTCTCACGGCCGTCTCCCAGGCTCAGGCGCAGGATGGGGTCGGTGGAGGGATCAAAACGCAACAGCAGGGGTCGCTCGGCCTCCAGGGGCAGATTGATGCGGTCGAGTTTCTCGCGCACTTCCACCACGGCGGTATCCATGCCGGTGCCCCAGGCGAATTCCAGGGTCACGTCCGACTGGCCCGCGCGGGAGACGGAGTTCACCCGGCGCACGCCGCTGACCGTGGCCAGGACTTCCTCCACCGGTCGGGTGAGCAGGTATTCCACTTCCTGTGGCGCACCACCCGGCAGCTCCGTGCGTACGGTCAGGCTGGGGTAGCTCATTTCCGGCAGCAGATTCACGGCCAGGCGGGACTGGGCCACCAGGCCGAAGACCACCACGCCCAGTGCAATCATGGCGATGGTGACCCGTCGACGGGTGGCGAACTCGACTATGCCCAGGGCTTTGCGACGCATGCGGCGAATTCCTTGATGGTGAAAGGGGAGTGGCGCCGAGGGGTGACATCAATCACCCCCCGGGGCCGGAATCAGATGGACTTGTTCTCGGCGACGGCCATGCTGTCCTCGCGGCCATTGATGCGAACCTTGGCACCATCGCGCAGGGTGGCGTGACCCAGGGTGATCACCGGCTCGTCGACCATGAGGCCGTCGAGGATCTCCACCCAGCCTTCCTCACTGTAGCCGGTCTGCACTTCGCGGCGCTCGGCCACGCCGTCGCGGATCACGAACAGGGTGGTGCGGCCATTTTCGAAGCTCAGGGCCTGGCGCGGCACCAGCAGGGCGTTGTCCCGGGTGTCGTAGAGGATGCGCAGGCGGGCGAAGGTGCCGGGCCGGAGCAGGCCGTTGCCGTCATCCACCGACACCGTGGCGCGCACGGTGCCCGAATCGGCATCCACCACCGGGCTGATGCGGCTGATGCGGCCGCCGTGCACCCGGTCGGGGGACGCATCGCTGCGGATTTCCACCAGCTGATCCACCGCCAGACGCCCCATCAGGCGCTCGGGCACATGCACCTCGGCTTCCAGGCGCGAGGTGTCGGTGACGCGGAAGACCACATCGCCCGGGCTGACGTTGTCACCCAGTCGAATGTGGCGCTCCGAGACCACGCCGTCCACCGGCGCCTTGATGCGCGTTTCCGCCAGTTCCACTTCCGCCAGGGACAGCGCCGCCCGCTGGGCTTCGATCTGGAAGCGCAGTTTCTCCACGGCATCAGCACTGACCAGGTTTTCTGCCTGCAGCTGTTTCTGGCGGGCATAGTCCTGTTCCAGGCCGCCCAGATCCGCGCGGCGCTGGCGAACTTCCAGGGCCCGGCGCTCGTCGTCCAGCACGGCCAGGATCTGTCCGGCCTGTACCCGGTCACCTTCCTCCACGCGCAGTTCCCGTACCAGGCCGTCGGCGCGGGAGACCACGCGGGCGTCCGAGATGGCCCGCAGGGTGGCGGTGGTGCGGTGATTGGCGCTGACCCGCTCAAGGCGCGGTGTTTCGGCGCGCACACTGGCGCGGGATTCTTCCGCCTGCTGGTTTTCCGGGGTATCCGCTTCCTGCTGGCAGGCCGCCAGTGACAGGGTCAGTGCAACCGCCACCAGCAGCCGGGGGAGCCAAACCATCTTGCGATCAGCCATGTTCATTCTCGTTCTCCTGCGCATGCTCTGCGTGACTTACCGTTCAGGTGATGTAGCTAAGTATAACACTAGGTCCGAGCTTGGCAAGGGTGACGGTGATTTTTTTCTCCCGCAAGGCGCCGAGATTGGGCGATGACCCTTGGAGCGCCCCGGATGGGAAGGGTTCTGGGGTGGGGCGGGAAATTCGGCCTGATGCCAATGGAATGATTATCTTGCCCCCTGTAGGCGCGGATGAATCCGCGCCTGCGGTGCCGGCACCCCCCCCGATTTTCCCATTGGCCCTGCCCTGACATAGAATCATGGGCCTGTTATCGAATGGATCAAGGGAGCACCTGATGCGTTATTGCCTTTCCGCCCTGTTTCTGCTGCTGCTGAGCGCCTCGCCGCTGCTGGCTGAAGAGGCAGAAGAACGCGATTATCGCGCCGAGGCCATCGAGATTCTTGAGTCCGTGCCCCTGATTGATGGCCACAACGACGTGCCATGGCAGTACCGTCAGCGGGTGGACAACCGCATTGCCCGGATCAATATCGCCGTCGACACCAGCGAGATGGAGCCGCCCATGCACACCGATATCCCGCGCCTGCGGCAGGGGCGGGTCGGTGGCCAGTTCTGGTCAATCTATGTGTCGCCGGACATGCCCGGTGCCGAAGCCACCAAGGCTCAGCTGGAGCAGATCGATGTGGCCCGGCGAATGATTGCCCGCAATGAGGACCTTCAGTTCGTGACCACGGCGGACGAGGTCGAGGAGGCCTTTGCCGACAGCCGCATTGCTTCCCTGCTGGGCATCGAGGGTGGCCATGTGCTGGATAACAGCATTGCCACCCTGCGCACCTTCTATGCCCTGGGGGCCCGTTACATGACTCTGACCCACTGGCAGAACAATGACTGGGCGGATTCCGCCACCGACGATCCCCGTCACGGGGGGCTGACCGACTTCGGGCGCGCCATCGTCGGCGAAATGAATCGCATTGGCATGCTGGTGGATCTCTCCCACGTGGCCCCATCCACCATGCACGACACCCTGGATGTCACTCATTCCCCGGTGATCTTCTCCCATTCCTCGGCCATGGGCGTGACACCGCATCCGCGCAATGTGCCCGATGACGTACTGGACCGCCTGCCGGAAAACGGTGGAATCGTCATGGTGACCTTCGTTCCGTCCTTCGTGAATGAACAGGTTCGGCAGCACGGTGCCGAGCGTCAGGCGCAGCAGGCCCGCCTGGCCTCGCTTCATATCGGGGATCCGGGCGCCCGCGAGCGCGCCATGGGGGAATGGGATGCGGCCAATCCCGCGCCCCGTGCCACCCTGAATGATGTGGCCGACCACATTGACTACATTCGTGACCGGGTCGGTGCAGATTACATCGGCATCGGCGGAGACTTCGACGGCATCACTACCGTTCCCGACGGTCTGGAGGATGTTTCCACCTATCCGGCCCTGTTTGCCGAGCTGCTGCGCCGGGGCTATGAGCGCGAAGAGCTCGAGAAGATTGCCGGGCTCAATCTGCTGCGGGTGATGCGAGCCAATGAGGCCTACAAGGCATCGGTCAGCGAACGTCGGCCAACGGATGTACGCATCGAGGATTTCCAGTGAGGGACGGCTCATGAAGACGGGGCAGACCATCGGCATTGTCATCGGAACCATTCTGGTGGTTCTGCTTGCAGTCACCACCCTGCTGCCGAAAGAGGTGCCGCATACTTACGAAAAGCACTTGTGCGCGCCGGGATCGGTCAGTTTTGCCCAGTTCCATGATCTGGAAGAGATGGTGAAATGGTCCCGGCTGCTGGGCGCGCCCGGGGGCGAGCGTGAATTCGACGGGCGTAGCGGTGAGGGGGCGTCCCTGCGTCTTGTGGACGGCAACGAGCGCTGGTTCTCACTGACCATCACTGAAAGCCGGCCGCAGGAAAGACTGTCCTATCATTTCCACACCCACGATGACCTCAACACCCGGGTGCGGGTGAATTTCGAAGCCATGGGTGACGATACGCGGCTGACCGTGCGTCTGGTTCAGGAGTTCGGCACCCTGTTCGGGCGCTGGGCCATCGTCTTTGTCCGTTCGGCCCTGGATGACTTCATCGTCAGGGAAATGGAGTCGCTGGAGGCACACCTGCAGGAAGCCGGCTTCGCCTGCGGCGATTGAGCACGCCTCGAACGATGGCCCGGCTGTGCTCGGCAACGATGTCGGCGATCAGCGAGACCACTTCTATTGGCGGAAGAGATGCAGCAAGCGCGGGGCATGGGGTTTGTCCGCGCCGGGCACCGGAAAGCGGTGGCCGATGTCCTCCCGCCTGAGCCAGTCGAGAATGGCCTGGTATTCATCGCCGCCACCCGGATGGCCACGATAGATCATCAGGCTGATCAGCCCGTCCTCGCGCAAGTGAGCCAGGCTGGCCTGGAGGGCTTTTAGGGTGGTTTCCGGGCGCGTAACGATGTCATGCCGCCCACCGGGCAGATAGCCGAGATTGAACATCACCACGGCCAGCCCCTGGCGCATGCCCGCCGGTAGTACCTGATCCAGGGCCTCATGTCCGCACTGAAGCAGATCCACCGAATCCATCAGACCGGCACCCTCCAGTCGTGTCCGGGCCACCCGGATGGCGGATTCCTGGATGTCGAGACCCAGGACGCGGCCACCCGGGGCGACCTGCCGGGCCAGAAAGCAGCAGTCGTGGCCATTACCCACGGTGGCATCCACCGCCATGTCACCGGCCTGGAGGCGATCCCGGATCAGCTCGTGGGCGATGGCTGTCAGCGATTTGCGCATGATCCACTCCCCGTGGGCGGCCTTCAGCCAGAGGCACTGTTCCGGCGTTCATGCCAGTAACGGGCGTCGGCCGGTTGCGGGATGGGCGAGCCCTTTTCCATGTGGTCGGCAAGCAGCCGGGCATAGTGGGGGGCCAGGATGGCGCCCTTTGAGCCAAGGCCGTTTAAGATGGCCAGCTGGGGGTGGTCGGGATGGCGGCCGAGCACCGGGTGATGGTCGGTCTTGCCCGGGCGGATGCCGGCCAGATGCTCCAGGACCGTCACCGCCGGCGGATCGAGAAAGAGGTTGCGGAAGCCCTCCAGCAGTTCACGGCGTGCGGCCTCGGTGGGCGTGGTGTCAGTGTGATCACGCTGGTAGGTGGCCCCGAGTCGATAACGACCTTCCCCCAGGGGGATCAGTCCCTTGCCGGCACTGATGATGCCCTCGGGCAGGGGGCGGCGTACGCCCACCGTCAGCACTTCCCCCTTGGACGGTCGCACGGGGGCCCAGTGAAACCAGGGGTTCTGTCCGACCCGGTGCCCCTCACAGAAGACCACCTGGCGGGCTCGCAGGTGGCGCCAATGCACGAGGCCGTCCCGGATCTGCAAATCCTCCGCTTCCAGGCGCTGCTCGATCAGACGGGCGGTATCGCGATAGAACTGTCGCAGGCGGCCAAGCAGTTTCGGCAGATCCACCCGAGCCCCCCGGATGCAGACACTGCCCCGCGGGTCAGCCAGGCCGTGGCCCAGTTTGCCCGGCGGCCTCCGTTCGCCGATATAGGGTTGATAGGCGGGATCCTCCGCCCGCTTGGCGAGCTGGGCGGCCTCCAGATCATCATTGAAGATTCGCCAGATTGGCGTCTCCTGGAACAGGATCAATCGAAAGGCTTCTTCGATTTCGCCATAGAGATCGATGGCGCTGCTCAGCAGCGGCTCAAGGTCGGCCGGCTTGGTGAAGCGCCGGCCACTCATGGGGTTGATGACCCCGCCGGAGACCCAGGAAGCACCCGGGTCAGCGTCATTGCCACCGGGGTCGGCGATCACGACCCGCCGTTGGCGGCGAATCAGCTCCCAGGCCAGCAGGCTGCCGGCAAGACCCTGGCCCACGATCAGGCAGTCCACAAACTCGGTTTGGCTGTTCATGACGGGATTGTATGCCAGGCCGTGGTGCCGTGGCCAAGCGATCGGCCTCCTGGGCCTGGGCCGTGACACAGCCGGGGAGTGCTATCTTCTCCGAAATGGCGCAGAATCACGCGCCTGTCAGACATTCAAACACCAAATGGGGAGTATTCATGCCAGCACCGAAAGCCCTCGCTGTCGAGCAGTTGTATCAGGTCTGTGATCCGGCCAATCTCGATTTTCACAGCACGGACGAACTGGACAACCCGGAAGGCGTCATCGGTCAGCAGCGGGCCCTGGATGCCCTGTCCTTCGGCGCGGGCATGCGCAGCCGTGGATACAACATCTTCGTTCTCGGGCCCAATGGCGTGGGCAAGAAGACGGTGGTACGGAAATTTCTGGCCGAGCAGGCCGCGGCCGCTGCCACGCCACCGGACTGGTGTCACGTGCACAACTTCGAGGATGAAAACCGGCCACGCCTGTTGCGTTTCGAATCCGGTCAGGGCCAGGCCTGCCGGCGCGACATGGACAAGCTGCTGGATCGGCTCAAGACCGTGCTGCCGGCCTCCTTTGAAAGCGAGGATTATCAGAACCGCCTGCAGGCCATCAAACAGGATTTCCAGAAACGCCAGCAGGAGGCGGTCAAGGAAATCGAGGATGAGGCGGAAGAATACGATATCGCCCTGATTCAGACCGCCTCGGAAATGTCCTTTGCCCCCCGCAGCAAGGGTGAGGTGATGGAGCCGGAGCAGTTCCACAGTCTGCCCAAGGCGGAGCGGGAACGTTTCGAATCACGCATCGAAGCCCTGCAGGAGCAATTGCAGACCGTCGCCGGGCAATTTCCAAAATGGCGAACGGAAATGCAGGAACGCGTCCGGGAACTCAATGAGGCGACCATACGCGAGGCCAGCGAGGCCTTTCTCGAAGACGTGGAGCGCAGCTACCCGGATCATGCCGAGCTGCATGACCATATCCGTGCCATCGGCAGCGACCTGGTCGTGAACCACGGGATCATTGCGCGCCTGGCCGAGGAGGACGAACCCGAAGTCAGGGCGGCATTCGAGCATTTGTTCACCCGTTACGGCCTGCTGGTTCTGGTGGACAACAGCGATCAGGACGGGGCGCCGGTGGTCTATCATGATTTCCCCACCCATCAGCACCTGATCGGGCGCGTGGAACACAAGGTGCGCCATGGTGCCCTGGTGACCGACTACTCGCTGATTCGCCCCGGTGCCCTGCATCGGGCCAATGGCGGTTATCTCATCCTCGAAGCGGAAAAGGTACTGAGCCATCCCTTCGCCTGGGACAGCCTCAAGCGCGCTCTCTACGCCCGGCAGGTACGCATTGAGTCCCTGGAACAGATGTACTCCTCGGTGAGTACCGTGTCCCTGGAGCCCCAGCCCATGCCCCTGGATATCAAGGTGCTGCTGCTGGGCGATCGTCATACCTACTATCTGCTGGCCGAGCATGACCCGGAATTCGGTGAGCTGTTCAAGGTACAAGCCGATTTCGAGGATGATCTGCCCCGCGGCCGTGACAATGACATGGGGCATGCACGTCTGGTGGCCTCCATCGTGCAGCGGGAGTCGCTGCTCGCCCTGGGGCCGGAAGCGGTGGCGCGCGTTATCGAGCATGGCAGTCGTCTGGCGGAAGACAGGGAGCGCATGTCCGCCCATGCCGGCAGTATCGCCGACCTGCTGCGGGAAGCCGATCACTGGGCCAGGATGGACGCGGCCGAGCGTATTCGTGTGGAGGACATCCAGAAGGCCATCGATCAACAGGAGTATCGCGCCCGGCGGGTGGAAGAGCGGATGGATCGCGAGATTGCCCGCCAGACAGTACTGCTGGATACCAGCGGCAAGGTTCCGGGCCAGATCAACGGGCTGACCGTCATGCAGCTTGGCAGTCATCATTTCGGCCGCCCCGTTCGCATCACGGCGGCGACCCGTCTTGGTTCCGGCTCCGTGGTCGATATCGAACGGGAAGTGGAGCTGGGCGGCCCGCTGCATTCCAAGGGGGTGTTGATTCTGTCCGGCTTTCTCGGCGCGCATTACGCGCCGGAGCACAATCTGTCGGTGAATGCGAGTCTGGTCTTCGAGCAGGGTTACAGCGAGATCGACGGGGATTCCGCCTCCCTGGCCGAATTGTGTGCACTGCTTTCCGATCTGGCCGGGGTGGGTATTCGCCAGGCCCTGGCGGTGACCGGTTCGGTCAACCAGAAGGGACAGATCCAGGCCATTGGTGGTGTGAACGAGAAGATCGAGGGTTTCTTCAAGGTCTGTCAGCAGCGTGGCCTGGATGGTTCCCATGGTGTCATCATCCCCCGATCGAACCTGGGTGATCTGATGCTGGATCACCAGGTTCGCGACGCTGTTTCCCGGGGGCTGTTCAATGTCTACGCCGTCGCAGATGTGGACGAGGCCATGTCCCTTCTGACCGGCAGGAACGCCGGTCGACGCCGTCGTGACGGCAGCTATCCCGCGAAATCGCTCAATGCCATGATCGAGGAGAAACTGGTACGTTTTGCCAGGATCAAACAGGAAGAGGAGGGCGGTGACGATGAATAGGGTGGTTCCGGTATTGCTGTGCCTGTGTCTGCCCATGCTGTTCTCCTGCACCCACCTGCAACGGGAACTGGAGCCACCTCAAGTGCGGCTTGATGCCATTGCGCTGGAATCACTGTCCCTGAGTCGACAGCGATTCCGCGTGACGCTGGAAGTCCATAACCCGAATGCCTTCCGCCTGCCCATCGCCAGCATCACCTACCACATGACCCTAGCGGATGTGCCCCTCACCCGGGGGCGCTTCGACGAGGGCCTCTCGCTGGCGGCGGGGGCAAGCCAGACAGTGAATCTGAGTGTGGAAACGGATCTGATGGCGACCGGCCAGGGGCTGTTGGAATGGCTGCGCCAGCCGAGCGAAGACCTGCCTTACCGCATGGAAGGGGAAGTGTTGCCGGATTTCTCCTGGGCGCGGGCGCGCCCCTATCGCCAGGAAGGGCGCATCCGGCTACAGCATTGAGCCGTATTCTGCCAGTGCTGGTGGCGGCATCATGCTTTGCCGAGTAGAATGCTTCTTAGGGGAGGCGGCGCAAGGAGATTGCGCGTCGATTTGGGGCTTGCGTTCAGGGAAGGAATACCGTCATGACAGAGTCGCTCGACAACTCCACGGGCATGCTTCAGCATCGGGGGCCAGGTCGCCCCGGTGTTCTCGAGGCCTTGTGGGATGTCTACCCCGATAATCTCTTCCTGATCCGGGTCGAATCCAGCGGCAGCTTCATTGTCGAAGCCGTCAACCCGGTGCTGCGGGAACGCTTCGGCATGCCCCGTGCGGCCATTGAGGGAAAGACCATCGAGGCCATTCACGGGCCGGAAATGGCAGCGGAAATTGTCGCTCGTTATCGGGAATGCCTGCTCGTCGGAGCACCCATCGAGTACGAAGAACCCAGCCGCTCTCCGCTTTCCGAAGGTGAAGTGTTCGAAACCATCCTCATGCCCTTGCGTGATAGGGACGGCCATATCAGTCATCTGCTGGGAATCTCACGGGCCATTACCCGGCTGCGTCGTGCGGAGCAGGTTCTGCGCCAGGACAATCGCGAGCTTGAACACCGGCTGAGCAGGAAGCGTGAAGAGCTGGATCAGCTGCGTGACAGTCTGAGGCGCCGTGCCCTGCGCGATGAAGTCACCGGCTGTTATACCCGTACCATCTTCCTGGAGATGATGGGAAGGGAGCTGGAGCGGGCAAAAGCGGAAGGCCGTCGACTGGGTCTGCTCATCATCGATCTGGATGATCTGCCGGCGTTGACTCGCCACTTTGGCAGTTCCGCCCGTGATGCCATGGTGTCCACCGTGGTCACCGTGTTGCGGGAATCCGTTTCGGAAATGGAACTGCTCGGGCGTTGTGACAGCGGGGAGTTTCTCCTGCTGCATGAACGGGATGAGGCCGGCAGCGAAGCGTTGGCCGAGGAGCTGTGTGCGCAGGTGCGGTCACTGACACCGGTCTGGCAGGGGCGGCCCATCGAGCTGTCCCTGAGTATCGGAATGGCCATGCTGAAGCCTGGCGCCGTGAGCAGTGTGGAACAGCTCAGTGAAATCGCGATGAAACGGCTTGAACAGGTTCGTGCAAGCGGTAGCGGAGGCTGGTTGTCCGAGCCGGTGGCCGCGCAGGGCTGAGCATTGGATTCGTTCCGTTCCCAAGATCAATCATCCGCCAGTTCCACTTCCGTGATGACCCTGTTTCTTCCCATTGCCTTGCCTTGGTAAAGGGCAGCATCCGCCCGCTTGAGCGTGTCATGCAGTGATTCCCCCGGTGAAAACAGAGCCAGGCCGAATGTCACGCTGATGGATATGGGCTTGCCTTCATGCATGAGCGGGCTGTCGGTAACAAGCGTGCGCAGGTTATTCGCCAGGCTCTCTCCACCGGCCAGATCCGTTTCCGGAAGCAGAAGTAGAAACTCTTCTCCGCCCCATCGTGCGACCAGATCCTCGTTTCTCACTCGTCTTGACAGTTTTTCCGCGACGGCCTTGAGCACCTCATCCCCGGCATCGTGGCCCAGTTCATCATTGATGCGTTTGAAGTGATCGATATCCGCAAGGGCAACCGTCAGTGGGCGCTGATGCCGCCTGACCCGATGGGCTTCCTGCTTCATCCACTCCTCGGCGGCCCGTCGATTGGGTAGTGTCGTGAGGGTGTCGGTGCGGGCCAGGCGTCGCAGTTCCTCCTGAGCGGCTGTCATCCGCTTCAGCGCATTCTCCGCCCGTTCGTTCTCTCGCTCCAGTGCCGTCATCTGTCGTGCGTTTCGGAACGCCGAAATCGCGTGCCGCCGGAAACGCTGAAAGCGCTCGGCATCGGCCTGCCCAAAGGCGCTATGATTACGAGTACTTTGAAGAATGAGAAAGCCATCCGCTTCACCGTCCAGTGCGATGTCCATCACCACCATTGCCTTCTGTGGATCCGATTCCTTGAGTGCTTCGTGACCTTTCAGTGGTGGCAGATTCTGGAAACGGCGCACGCCATGAACGAGAGGGAGGCCACCGTCGGTGTAGCGCCGTCTTGCCGTCTCGCCCTCCATGGTGATGTTTCCGATGGCCGCGTAACGATAGCCTTGATAGACAGCAACACGGTAGCGATCCATCTCGCCTTCCTTGACAAGGAAAACCCCGCGATCGGCATCCCGGAAGAAACTCAGCGCCTCTTCAAGTACTCGGCTGAGCATGTGGGAAAAATCATTCTCTGTATTAAGCGTGGCCACGATTCGGTCCAGGGATTCAAGCTCCCGGTTCCGGGCCTCAATCAATCGGCTGCTTCGACTTTTGAGGCGGTAACGGTTGAAGAGCAGGGCAATGATGAGGAGCAGGCCGAAGGTGCCGACGATCAGGCCGTTTCGAAGAATGGTGCCGGTGCGTTGACGTTCCTGGAGGAGCTTGATTTCCTGCTCTCTCTGCTCAACTTCGAACAGGGCTCGGAGCTCGCCGATCTGGCGACGGCTGTTTTCGTTATGCAGCTCTTCACGAAGCGTGATGTAGCGCCTGAGAAAGGCAAAGGCATCATCGGGCCTGTCCATGTCGTGGTAGAGGTCCGCGATCTGTTCGTAGGTTCCCATCAGGTGGTTGCGAGCGCCAATCTCGCGATTGATCTCGATACTGTCCAGGAAGAAGGGTTCCGCAGCCTCAAGGTCACCGCGGGCAACCATGATCTGGCCGAGGTTATGCAGTGATCGGGCAATGGCGTAGCGGTCACCGATGTTTCGATTCATGGCCAGTGCGCGTTCGTGATAGTCCTGCGAGGTGTCAAGATCGCCCCGATCATAGGCGATGATCGCCAGATTGTTGAGGGAGGCGGAGATACCGCTTCGCTCGTCGATGCGTTCACGAATGGCCAGGCTTGCCAGGTAGTGAGCTTCTGCTTCGTCAAGTTGCTGGCGATTCCGATGAATGACGCCAATGTTGTTGATGGCGCTGGCAAGCCCCGCCTCGAGGCGGGCAGATTCCGCTTCCGCCCGCGCCTGTTGGAAGTGGGTCAGACTCGCATCCAGGTCGCCAAGGCGAAAGTGAAGCGCTCCCATGTTGTTCAGTACCTCGACCACTTCCTGCGGTGCGGCCAGGTCACGATAGAGGCGAAGGGCATCCAGCTGGTAAGCCAGGGCCTGCTGGTAGTCACCCAGCTCGGTGAGCACCGCTCCCTTGCCGACCAGCAGACGTGCCTGCCAGTCTGACTCCTGGTTTGCGTCGATGAATTCCTCGGCCTCCCGGAAATGGAGCAGGGCATCAGCCAGTTCCCCCTGGGCCTGTAGCGCACGGCCCAGACGGTAAAGGGCACGGCCCGTGTCGAGGCGGCGCTGATGCTCACGCGCCAGCAAGAGCGCCTGTCGCGCATTGTCGGCAGCCAGGCCGGGTTGGCCGTCAAGGACTTCCCGTGACTGCTCCAGCAGCACATTGATGCGGACTTCGGTGCCGGACTGGGCCCGGGTCGGGAGGGAATGGGAACACAGCAGGGCGAGAAGGGCGACAGCGATCAGGCCGTTGCGGTAGGGCATGGACAGGCTCCTGCATGGGGCCTCCCTGTCCCCTGGTTCCGATATCAAGGGCGCTGACCGAGGCGATGAACGAATCGGCAGACCCTTAACAAGCTTAGCAGCAATGCCCGCTGGTGGATCCTCCTTCTTTGAAGCCTCTGATCAGAGGCTCGCCAGGTAAAGCCCGATCACCCTTGCCGCCACGAAGGCACGGCCCCTCAGCACTCAGCACTCAGCACTCAACCCCCACCTCCTGCCGTCATTCGCTGAGGGTGACCCCCAGGCCGGCCCCGGTATCCAGTCGCATGACGCCGTTCTCCAGAGTAAAACCACCGCTGGCCGGATCACGGCCCAGATCCAGGTGGCCGTCCAGATCCAGATAACGCGTGGCCGGGCTGGCCAGGGCGGCATGCAGGGCGGCGGCAATGCTGATGCGGGATTCATCCATGCAGCCCCACATGAGGTGGATGTCCGTCAGGTCAGCGATGTCGGCGATCCGTCGTGCGGCATGAATGCCGCCACATTTCATCAGTTTGATGTTGAATATGCCGCAGGCCCGGGGTGGCGCCGCGAGCCTGAGGGCATCCAGGGGTGACAGAAGGCTTTCGTCGGCGGCCAGCTGATCCCTAAGGCCCGGGCTGAGCAGGCGCATGTCGTAGTCGCTGGCCAGGGGCTGTTCCACGAACTCCACGCCACAGTCGCTGACTGCCTCCATGAAGCGTTTCAGGTCCGGCACGCCATAGCCCTGATTGGGGTCCACGCGAAGCGCAATGTCCTGGCCGAAGCGGGCGCGCAAACGGCGGATGCGTTCAACGTCTTCTTCCACTCGCTGGCCGGTCTTGACCTTCAGATGCCGGAAGCCGCGCCCGATGTATTCGGCGGCTTCTTCCAGGGTTTCCTCGATGCCCATGATGCCGATGGTGATCGAGGTGGGCAGCGATTCATGGCATTGCCCCAGCATGGCCGCCAGCGGGATATCCAGCTGTCGTGACAGGACATCATGCAGGGCCATGTCCAGGGCGGCGCGGGCAGCCGGCGTGTCGGGCAGGTGCCCGTCCAGCTGGCGCAGCAGCCGCGGCAGCTCACGTACGTCCTGGTTGATCAACCAGTCGAGACTGCCCGGATCAAGTGCCGCTTCGCAGTCATCCAGTGTTTCGCCGGTGACATGATGCTCCGGTGCCGCGCAACCCAGGCCCGGGCTGCCGGAACTTGGGATGATGCGGACGAAACAGTTGCCGACGGCCTCGGTGCGGCGAAAGGCGATCTCATAGGGGCGGCTCAAGGGAATGTCTTCGCGCCAGGTTTCGATGCGGAGAATTCTCATCCGGTGTTCCTCCGGTCGAGTCGGGCTTCGATGGCCGCGAGCAGCTCCGGGCTGTCTTCGAACAGTGGGCAGGCCACCGGCAGCTGCAGGGTATCCGAGAGGGTCTGGCGGGCCTCTGCCACCACGGGGTCGTCCGGGCGGCCATAGAGGGTGACGCCAATGGTCTCGACCCCGTAATGGCGGATGAGGGCGATTTCGTCCGCCACCGTGGGCAGGTGATAACCGCCCGCCTCGAGACCATCGAAATACTGCCGCTTCGGATCATGCTGCAGGATCACGGCGTCGGCGGCACCCGAGAGCAGGAACTCCGCGCCACAGGGGCCGCTCGGATTGCGCAGGGAGGACTGCCCTTCCAGCAGCATGATGTCGGGGTTCAGCTCCCGCGCGCAGCTCAGAATGGCATGTTCCAGTTCGCCACTGACGTAATCGTTCGGTGTGGCATCGAAGATGAAGCCATAGCGACCACCCTGCAGCCAGCCCGTCTGCCCGGTGTAGATCATCTCCGCCGTGTGGCCGCGCTGGCGCAGCGCCTGAATCAGCACGCGACTGGTGGTGCGCTTGCCGATGGCGCAGTCCATGCCGAGGACGGCAATGCGCGGTGTGGCGACATGGCGGATCTCGCCGGTCCAGAAATGCAACTGATCATTGGGCGGCGGGCGACGCAGGTCGATGATCTCGACACCCTGCTCCCGGGCGACCCGGTTCATGTCGGGATCCAGCCCGGCCCAGTCATGCAGGCCGTTGACCAGGCCGAGGCCGGCGGAGAGTGCACTCAGGGCGGCTTCGCGCAGGGGTGGGTTGAAACGCCCGCCATGGGGCGCAACCCCCAGGACACACCAGCGCGGTGGTGTGGGACAGGCGGCGATGGCTTCCGCCACCGACTCCACCACCGGAATGTCCCGGTGGGTGCCGTCCAGCCATTCCCCCGCATCACTCCCGGCGGCATCCGGATCCACCACTGCCCTCACCCGGAAACGCTCGCTGCCCCTGATCAGGCCGTGAGCCACCTTGCCATTGGCTGTCCTGTAGGCCCCATTGGCCAGAACGATTGCCTCTTCCTGCATGCCTTGCCTCCTTGTTCGGGAGCAACATTCTACCGTTCCCGTCGATTCGGGTAAGCCCGTCGCGGGCGAATGCGGGATGACTCAGGCGACGATTTGCGAGAAAATGGCGCCATGAGGAATTACACCACGGCATGCCGCGCGGACGCGTTCCGGTTCTGATGGAACAGCATTCGCAGCGGCCCATCGGTCTGTTCGGTGGCACATTCGATCCGATCCACCACGGTCATCTGCGTCCTGCTCTGGAACTGCTCGAAATCCTCGAGCTGGAGCAGGTGCGGCTGATTCCCTGTGCTGATCCGCCCCATCGCGGCGCGCCCATGGCGCCCGGCCCCTTTCGCCTGGAAATGGCCCGGGCCGCGGTGCATGACCAGCCGGGGCTGGAAGTGGATGATCGGGAGATGCGCCGGCCCGGCCCCTCCTACACCCTGGATACCCTGCTGGCCTTTCGCGAGGAACTGGGGCCGAAACGTCCGCTGTGTCTGATCCTTGGCAGTGATGCCTTCCTCGGACTGCCACGCTGGAGCCGCTGGGAAGCGCTGTTGGAGCAGGCCCATATCGTGGTGGCCCATCGACCCGGCTGGCAGCTGACGCCGGACGGTGACCTGTCCCGGGTGCTGGAGGCCTGTCGCAGTGACGACAGGGCCGACCTGCACCGGCTGCCGGCGGGCCGGATACTGACCCAGCAGGTGACGCAGCTGGAGATTTCCTCCAGCGTCATTCGCGAAATTCTCGACCGGGGCGGGTCGGTGCGCTATCTCACGCCTGACCCGGTGGTGAGAATGATCGAGAGCAGTCCCTATTACAGTCGGCGACCTGCCCGATCCTATGCCCGCGTGACGCGGGAAGGAGGAGTGTAAGACCGTGACGGATGAAGCGAAGACCGTACTCAGTGGCGCAGCCCTGAATGAGTGGCTGGTGGATGTGCTTGACGACATGAAGGCCCGTGACATCACGGTGCTGGATGTGCGCGAAGTCACGCCCATCGTGGATACCATGATCATCGCCTCCGGTACCTCCAGCCGACATGTGGCGTCGGTGGCCCAGCACCTGCTGCGCTCGGTGAAGAAGGCCGGCATGCAGGCCGGCATCGAAGGCGAGAAGGATTCGGACTGGGTGCTGGTGGATCTGGGCGAGGCCGTGGTGCATGTCATGCACCCGGAGACCCGGGCCTTCTACAACCTGGAAAAGCTCTGGAGCCTGGACGACCGGGATGAAGGCAATCGGGAGGCCCGTGCCCGGGTCGCCGGCGGCGGACGCCCGCCGTCCCTGTCCGGTCACTGAGACGCACTCGCCATGCGGATTCGCCTGCTTGCCGTGGGCCAGCGCCTGCCGGCCTGGATGAACGATGGCTTCGCGGAGTACGCCCGGCGTCTGCCCCATGAATGCCGTCTGGAGCTGAACGAGATCCCACCCGGTCGCCGCAGTGGCAAGACCGCCCCGGATCGTGCCCGTCAGCAGGAAGCCGAGCGGATTCTGAAAGCCATCGGCAATGATCGCCTGATCGCCCTGGATGAACGCGGCCAATCCCCCGACACCGTCAAACTGTCTGCCTGGCTGGGAGACTGGCTCATGGACGGGCGTGACCTCAGCCTGGTCATCGGCGGCGCCGACGGTCTTGATGACAGCGTCCTGGCACGAGCCGAACGGCGCTGGAGCCTGTCACCCCTGACCCTGCCCCATGGCCTGGTCCGCGTCGTGGTCGCCGAGCAACTGTATCGCGCCTGGTCGGTCCGCAGCGGTCATCCCTATCATCGCGCGTAGGGCGCTTCGACCCAGCACGGCCAATCCTTGTCGTAGTCGTAATCGTAATCGTAATCGGCATTACGAAAGCAGCAACGAGCTACGAGTGACGAATGACGAGCTAAATGACGAAAACCTCGCCGTGCAGGTTTCTGGTTTTTTGCTCGTCGCTCGCTGCTCGTCGCTCGTCGCTTGATAAATGCCGATTACGACTACGACTACGAGGGGCCGGTATGCACCGGCCCTGATTCACGCACCCCCCATCCCTGCGGCACAATGCCCCCTTGTTCACCCACCAAGGCAATACAAAGCCCATGCCCCGACTCATTCTCGCCTCCCAATCCCCACGTCGCCGTGAATTGCTGGAACAGATCGGGCTGACATTCGATGTGATTCCGGCGGACATCAACGAATCCGTTCAAGCCGGTGAGTTGGCCGTGGACTTTGTCGCGCGCATGGCGCGGGAGAAAGCCGAAGCCGTGGCCCGACAGCAGCCGGATGCACTGGTACTGGGTTCGGATACCGCCGTGGTGGTGGATGAACACATTCTTGGCAAGCCGGCGGATAAGGCCGATGCTCGGCGCATGCTTGGCCTGCTGTCCGGGCGTGAACATGCGGTGCTGTCAGCCGTGGCCCTGATCGTTCCGGGGCAGGCTGAGCGGGTGATCACGCAGGTGAGCCGGGTGCGTTTTCGTTCCATCAGCGAAACGGAGATGCACGCCTACTGGCGCAGCGGCGAGCCCAAAGACAAGGCCGGGGCCTATGCCATTCAGGGGCTGGGGGCGGTCTTTGTCGAACATCTCTCCGGCAGTTATTCCGGGGTCATGGGTTTGCCGCTGTTTGAAACCGCCCGGCTGCTCGAGGAAGCCGGCATCTCTTCGCTCTGACGGTCATTTTCAGGGGGCAGGCGGAGTCAGGGGGTAGCCCGCCTGTGGCAGAATGGGGGTTCTACCTGAAACGGATCTGTCGGGCATGAGTGAAGAGATTCTGGTCAACGTCACCCCCCGGGAAACCCGGGTGGCACTGCTGGAGAATGGCTCGCTCCAGGAAGTGATGATCGAACGCTCCAACAGCCGGGGGCTGGTCGGCAATCTCTACAAGGGTCGGGTCTCCCGGGTGTTGCCCGGCATGCAGGCCGCCTTCATCGACGTGGGCCTGGCCCGCACCGCCTTCCTGCACGCCAATGACATTGCCCGCTCGGCCCACACCGAGAACGAAACCCCCTCCGCCGGCCCGGCCAACATCCGCGACCTGGTGCATGAAGGCAAGGAAATACTGGTTCAGGTGCTCAAGGACCCCCTCGGCAGCAAGGGAGCGCGCCTGACCACCCACATCAGCATCCCTTCCCGTTATCTGGTCTACCTGCCCGGTGGCAAGGGCGTGGGCCTGTCCACGCGCATCGAAAATGAACACGAGCGGGCGCGACTGCAGGCCATGCTCGGGCAGATCATCGATGATGACACCCCGGGAGGCTACATCGTGCGCACGGCGGGCGAGGACGCCACCCTGGATGCCCTGCGCGCCGACATGCTCTTTCTCAGCCGCCTGTGGGAATCCATCCAGGATGTCTCGGCCACGGCAAAGCCGGGTGATCTGGTGCATGAGGATCTGCCACTGCCGGTGCGCATACTGCGTGACATGATGGGGCAGGGAGTGGAACAGGTGAGAGTGGATTCCTCCACGGTCTTCAGCCGCATGAAGGGGTTTGCCGACCAGTTCATTCCCGAGCTCAGCCCCCGGGTGCAGCATTACACCGGCCGCCGCCCCATTTTCGATCTCTACGGCGTGGATGATGAAATCAATCGTGCCCTGGAGCGGCGAGTGAATCTCAAGTCCGGTGGCTACCTGATCATCGATCAGACTGAAGCCATGACCACCATTGACGTCAACACCGGCGCCTTCGTGGGCAGTCGCAATCTGGAAGAGACCGCGCTCAAGACCAATCTGGAGGCGGCCCGTGCCATTGCCAGGCAGCTCCGTCTGCGCAATCTGGGCGGCATCATCATCATCGATTTCATCGACATGGACGATCAGGAGCACAAGGGCCTGGTACTCAATGCCCTTGAACGCGCTCTGGCACAGGATCCGGCCAAGAACCAGGTGTGCGAGGTGTCCGCCCTCGGCCTGGTGGAAATGACCCGCAAGCGTACCCGGGAAAGCCTGGAACACGTGCTCTGCGAGCCCTGTCCCACCTGTGAAGGCCGCGCCTCGGTAAAGACCCCCGAAACCGTCTGTTTCGATATTTTCCGTGAAGTGCTCCGCGAGGCCGGGCAGTATGAGGTGCAGGAGCTGCTCGTGATCGCATCCCAGGCCGTGGTGGATCTCCTGCTGGATGAGGAATCCGCCAGTCTGGCCGAAGTGGAGGAAATGGTGGGCAAACCCATCCGCCTCCAGGTGGAAAGCCAGTACTCCCAGGAACAGTTCGATGTCGTCCCCACCTGATATCCCGCTGCGTCAGCGCATTCGCCGCTGGCTGGCCGCCGTGCTGGCCACGCTGGTCATTGCACTGGCGATTCTGGTGGGGCTGTTCCGCCTGCTGGTTCCCCAGATCAGTGAATACCGTGACGTGATTGCCCAGTGGGCCGGTGACGCCCTGGGGGCGCCGGTGGAAATCAGCGAGATCGATGTCCGCTGGCGCTGGCTGGTGCCGGAAGTGGTGCTGGAAGACGTCATCATCCGGCCGGAAGCGGAGGGCGTGGATCCGGTTCAGGCCGGTGAGATCGCCATTCGCGTCTCGCCGCTGGATCTCATTCGTCCCGGCCCCATGCGGCCCGGGCGGGTGATCCTTCGCCGGGGCGATTTCGCTGTCCTTCGTGACCGTGAAGGGCGCGTCCGCATCCCCGGGGTCGCGGTCTTTGACCCGGCCGGCCAGGACAGCCGTGACCAGAACTGGCGAGTGGTGCTGGCCGATATTCTTGCCAATGCCGATTATCGGGTGGAAGACAGTCGACTGCGCCTGCGGGATGAAGTGCTCGACCTGGGCCCCTGGGATCTGCGCATTGCCCATACCCGGCTGCATTCGCGGGCCGACCGGCATCACTATCGCAGCGAACTGCAGTTGCCCGAGGAGATCGGCGGGCATCTGCGAATCGATCTGCTGGCCGAAGGCGATGCGCGGCATCCGGAGAACTGGGACTGGCAACTGGATCTGGATACCGAGGCGGCCCGGTTGGGCCTGCTTTCCGACCTGCTCTCGTGGGAACGACTGCGCCCGTTGCAGGGCGGTATCCGCGCGGATCTTCAGCTGCGTGGAAGCGGGGCGGCGGCGACCCTTCTGCGGGGTGACCTGATGCTGGATGCCCTGGAAGCCCGCTTCGACGAGCCCGCCCTTCGTCCCGTGGGTGACGAGAGTGGCTCCCGTCACCTTGTGTTCGAAGGAATCCGCTGGGAGACGGAGCGGGGTGGCTGGCGCCTGCAGGTAAGGCAGCTGGATCTGAGTCCCCAGGGTGTCCGCTGGCCGAGTTCGCAACTGGAGCTGCGTCGCCGTGATCAGCACCTCAGCGGCAATCTCCGTTATGCCCGCATCCAGGATCTGGCCTCACTGATGCAGGAAATCACCGCCCATGACCAGGCGGTCATTCAGTGGCTTGACCGTCTTCGGCCCCGGGGCGAGGTTCGGGATCTGCTGGGGGAGGTGCGCCTGGAAGACGGCCAGCCAAAGGATTTTTCCCTGCGCGGGCGGCTGACCGGAATCGGCATGCGGAGTTGGGAGCGGATTCCGGGGTTTGACGGCGTCAATGGCTGGCTGCGGTTGAATCAGGACGGTGGTCGCATGGAAATCGATGCCGGCCCGGTGCATTTCGATTATCCCGAGCTGTTTCGGGAGCGGCTGTCGGCGGAGCGCATGCAGGCTACCGTGGACTGGTCACGCCAGGGCGAGGGCTGGCGTCTTGTATCCAGTGATATTCGGGCCCGCAATCGGGATGCTCGGGCGACAGCCGAGCTCGGTCTGGATATCCAGCCGGATCAGCCGGTATGGATTCGACTCGAGGCGGACGTTCCGGAAGCCCGCAGTGACAATCTCTCCGACTATCTTCCGGTTGGCCGCATGCCGGAGGCCACCGTGGCGTGGCTGGATGAGGCCATTCAAGCCGGCGTTGCCCGCAACGGCCGAGTACTGGTGGACGGTCCAGCAATGCCCTTTCCCTATGCAAATGACGAGGGCCGTTTTCTCGTCACATTCGATGTCGACGATGGCAGGGTCGATTTCGAGCCGGGCTATCCGCCCCTGGAAGGGGTGAGTGCTGCGGTGCGCTTCGAACAGGCGGGCATGGCGATCCGCGCCCGTTCCGGCCGCATTGCCGGCTATCGTCTGAGGAGTGCCGAAGCACGAATCCCGGACGTGCGCGAGCCAGAACTGGAGCTGGAGGGCCAGGCCAGTGGCGGCCTGGCCGATGGCCTGGACTTCCTGCGTCAGTCGCCTCTGGCCGAGTGGTTCGCGGCACCCCTGGAACCGGTGCGGCTGGATGGGCAGGTGGACCTGGAACTGGCCATGCACATTCCCTTGAGAGAAGCCGCAGAACTGCAGCTGGATGGGGTCGCCAGACTGGCCGCGGGCCACGGACAGGTGGACTGGCTGCCGGGGGAAATCTCCGAGCTGGGTGGTGAGCTGAGCTTTACCGAGGAAGGTGCGCGGTCGGATGCGCTGACCGGTCGTCACCTGGGGCACCCCTTCCACGTCCAGGTTGATCCGGGCAGTCGTGGCCGACAGGCCGCCCCGGATGCGGAAAGGGAAACGGTAGCCATGCTACGGGGCGGGATCGACAGCGAACGCCTGCGGGCGGCTATGCCGGGTTACCGAATGCTGGACTGGCTGGAGGGTGATTTCCAGTGGCGGGGACAGGTTCGGGTGCCCAATGAGCCGGGGCAGGGTGACATCCAGGTGATTCTGGACAGCAAGCTGGAGGGACTGGCCATTGCCATGCCCGCCCCGGCGGGCAAGACGGCGGAAACCCGTCGTCCGCTGCAGGTTCGTTTTCCGGTGGGCAGCAGTCACAGCCGGGTGGATGTGGATTATGGCGCGGATCTGGCACTGAGCCTGAACGTGGCCATCCCCGATGAAGGGGCCGCTCATGTCCGTGGTCTGCATGTGGATGTGGGGCAGCCTCGGCAAGTGGCGCTGCCCGAAAGCGGGATTTCCGTTGCCGGCGACATCGCCGAGCTGGATGGCGTGGCCTGGTTGCGGGTGGACTGGCCGGTGGCAGCCGAAGCGGATGATGATGGATTGGTGCTGGATGCCATTGATCTTCGTGTCGGCAATCTGCGCGCTGGTCGTCTGCAGTTCGAGAACCAGACACTGAATCTCCTGCGCCGGGATGAGTACTGGCGGCTGCAACTGGAGGGCGAGGATGCCGAAGGCGAGCTGCGCCTTCCCTTGAATGTTGTCAGTGAGCGGGCCACGATCCGCGGGGCATTGAGTCGCCTGAATCTGCGTCCACTGGCCGCGGACGACGCCGGTGCCCCGGTGGAGCTCAACCCCCTGTTCATTCCCTCCCTGGACGTCCAGGTCACCGCCCTGATGCGCGATTCCCGCCTGCTGGGCGCAATGGATCTTGCCGTAATGGCGGTGCCGGGCGGCGTGATCACCGAACGTTTCAGCCTCAGCGGCACTGACATGACGGCGGAAATGTCCGCCGGCTGGCGCCTGGATCCGGACGGCGGGCAGCGAGGACGGTTGAGCGGCGAGGTGGAAAGCCGGAACGTGTCCGCCGCGATGGATGCCCTGGGCTTTCTGCCCGGCATCGAAGCCGGCTTCGGGCGGCTGGAAGGCAATGTTTCCTGGCGAGGCAGCCCGGGGCCTGATGCCCTGAGAACCCTGCTGGGTCAGGTGAGTGTGGAGCTGCGGTCCGGCCAGCTGCGGGAAGTCAACCCGGGGGCCGGGCGGGTTTTCGGTCTGCTGAGTTTTTCCGCCCTGCCACGGCGCCTGTATGGTGATTTCCGGGATGTTTTCGGACGCGGCCTTCGCTTTGATCGGGTCAATGGGGATTTCGTGCTTGCCAACGGGGATGCCTTTACAGGTAATCTGAAACTGGAGGGGCCGGTGGCCAATGTGGAACTGATCGGGCGTACGGGGCTCGTCAGTCGGGACTATGATCAGCGTCTGCGGGTGGAAACCCAGGTTGGCTCGGCCCTGCCGGTGGCGGGCGCCATCGCCGGCGGCGTGGGTGTGGGGGCCGCCATGCTGGTGATCTCCGAAGTCTTTCGCGGCCCACTGTCCAGAATGGGGCGGCTGGAATACCGGATTGACGGAAGTTGGGATTCACCGCGGGTGACGCCGCTTGATGAAGCTGCGAGGAGGGCGCTGGATGAATGAAAGGTCACATGGACGGTTGCTGCCGGCAGCCGGGCTTGTCATGGCGGTGATGTTGCCCCTGTCGGCCATGGCCGAGAGCTGGCAACTGTCGGCCGAGGAATGGAGCCGGCCGCGCTCGGGTGAAGTGGTTCTTTCCATGACACCGGTGTCCCGGGCCATGGCAGCCTGGGAGGGGCGGAACGATGCCCGGCTGGAACTGGTCTATCCGGGCGGAGAGCGGGGCGAACTGTGGGCCTCGGAACTGAAGGACTGGCTGGTGGCACTCGGGGTCGAAGCCGATGAGGTGCGCCTGCTGCCCGGTTCCGGTGCCGAGGACGTGCTTATCCTTCGCTTGCGTTGAAGCAACCACGAAAACGTTGAAAGACAGGGGAATGCATTGACCATGACCGAAAAAACAGAACAAAAGGATCCGGTTATTGCGGCCATCCAGATGGCCTCGGGGCCCCAGGTGAGCGCCAATCTGATCGAAGCTGAACGTCTGCTGGAAGAAGCGAGGGCCGCGGGCGCCTGTCTGGCTGTCCTGCCGGAAAACTTCGCCATGCTGGGCCAGACCGACGAAGAGCGCCTGCAGGAGGCCGAGTCGGATGGAGACGGGCCACTGCAGACCTGGCTGGCCGATCGGGCACGGCGCCTGGACATGTGGATTGTCGGTGGCACCATTCCGTTGGCCGCCGGAGCCGGCCGGGTCAGCGGAGCCTGCCTGGTGTACGACGATACCGGTGAGCGTCGGGCCCGCTTCGACAAGATGCACCTGTTCGATGTCACCCTGCCGGATGGGCGCGAGCGTTATCGGGAATCGGATTCCACCCGACCCGGTGACGAGGTCGTGGTGATCGATTCCCCCGTGGGCCGCCTGGGTCTCGCCGTCTGTTACGATCTGCGTTTCCCGGAGCTGTTTCGGGCCATGACCGACCAGGGCGCCGAAGTCTTCGCCGTGCCCTCGGCCTTTACCGTGCAGACCGGCCGGGCCCACTGGGAACTGCTGCTGCGTGCCCGGGCAGTGGAGAACCTGGCCTATGTGGCGGCTGGCGCCCAGGGCGGCTTCCACGTCAGTGGCCGCGAAACCTGGGGCCACAGCATGATCGTGGAACCCTGGGGTTCGGTGGTGGCCGAACGCAAGCAGGGCGCAGGCGTGGTGACCGCCCCGATTTCCCTGGAACGCCTGCGCACCCTGCGCGAGAGCTTCCCGGTACTTGAACACCGGCGCCGGACGGGCGCCTGAACGTGATTGTTGGAGAAACATGACGCAAGCACTGGATATTGCCAAGCAGCAACTGCTGGAACCGGGAGGTCTCGACGAGAACGCCCTGGCCCGCGTGCTGAATCGCATGATGAGTGCCTCGGTGGACGAGGCCGACCTGTATTTCCAGCTTCGGCGCAGCGAGAGCTGGGCTCTGGAAGACGGCATCGTCAAGGAGGGTGGTCACGGCCTGGATCGTGGTGTGGGCCTGCGTGCCGTGTCCGGTGAGAAGAGCGGCTTCGCCTATTCCGATGAAATCGTGCTGCCGGCGCTGGAAAAGGCGTCGGGGATGGCGCGTGCCATCGCCTCCGGCGGGCAGTCCGGGCGTCTCCAGGCCTGGCGGGCCGGGGGCGGGCGCAGCCTCTACCAGCCCATGGATCCCATCGAGACCCTGAGCCCGGACGAAAAGGTGGCCCTGCTGCAGCGGGTGGATGCCGCCTGCCGGGCCGAGGATCCGCGCATTTGCAAGGTCAATGTGAGTCTTGCCGCCACCCATGAAGTGGTGCTGGTGGCCGGCAACGATGGTCGTCTGGTGGCCGATGTGCGGCCGCTGATCCGCATGAACGTAGTCTGCATTGCCGAGCACAAGGGGCGCCGTGAACAGGGCATGGCCGGTGCCGGGGGACGTTTTTCCATCCAGACTCTGCTGGAGCGCGATGAGCCCCTGCGTCTGGCGAAGGAAGCGGCCCGTTCCGCACTGGTGAACCTGGATGCGGTCGAGGCGCCGGCCGGCAGCATGCCGGTGGTTCTGGGCCCCGGCTGGCCTGGCGTGCTGCTGCACGAGGCCATCGGCCACGGCCTGGAGGGCGATTTCAACCGCAAGGGCACGTCGGCCTTCTCCGGTCGCATCGGCGAACGGGTAGCCAGCGAATACTGCACGGTGGTGGACGACGGCACCCTGGAAGGTCGACGCGGATCTTTGAACGTGGACGATGAAGGGGAAGCCACCAACTGCACGGTGCTGATCGAGAACGGCATCCTCAAGGGCTACATGCAGGACCGCATGAACGCCCGGCTAATGGGGCAGAAATCCACCGGCAATGGCCGGCGGGAATCCTACGCCCACCTGCCCATGCCACGCATGACCAACACCTACATGCGTCCGGGGCCCCATGACCCTGAAGAGATCATCCAGTCCGTGGAACGCGGTCTGTATGCCGTCAACTTCGGCGGTGGCCAGGTGGATATCACCTCCGGCAAGTTCGTGTTCTCCGCCAGCGAGGCCTACCTGATTGAAAACGGACGCATTACCCGGCCGGTCAAGGGTGCCACACTCATCGGCAACGGCCCCGATGTCCTGACCCGGGTCAGTATGGTGGGCAATGATCTGGAGCTGGACCGCGGCATCGGCGTCTGCGGCAAGGATGGCCAGTCTGTCCCGGTGGGCGTCGGCCAACCCACACTCAAGGTCGACAGCCTGACGGTGGGTGGAACGGGGTAGTTTTTTTTCGTAGTCGTAATTGTAATCGTAATCGACATTTTCGGGTATTAAGGAAAACCCGATTACGACTACGGTTACGATTACGACTACGAGGAAAAACCTGAGGCTGCGGGATTTTCGGCTTTTAGCTTGCCGCTCGTGGAGCGTGGCTCGTTGCTGTGTACAAAACCCGATTACGATTACGACTACGAGAAAAGAATGAACAACAGCCCCAACTTCTGGCGCACCGGCCTCATCATGTTTCTGATCATCGTCGGTGGTCTTTCCCTGTTGCCCTACATTATTCCCACCGGGGCCGATCAGCGGGTGCCGGAGTCACCGTTTGCGGAGAGTCGCTTTCAGGCCGTGGGAGGCGTGACGCTGCATTACCGCGAGTTTCCGGCACGACCGGCGGAGGGGCAGGCGGTTCGTGGACAGCTTCTGCTGGTTCATGGCCTGGCCGGATCCACCTACAGCTGGCGCCATGTGCACGGGCCTCTGCAGGCGGCCGGTTATCATGTGCTGACGGTGGATGTGCCGCCTTTCGGATACAGTGAACCGATCGTGCCCGGGGCGGAGGGGCCGGATGAGGCCGAGCTGCTTTGGGGGCTGATCGACGCGCTCGGTGAGCAGCGCGGGCGCTGGCATCTGGTTGGCCATTCCATGGGCAGCGCCGTGGTGGCGAGGATGGCCGCGGCCGCGCCGGATCGGGTCGATCAGCTGGTGATGGTCGCCGGGACCCACGAGACCGCCAGTGAAGGTGGGGCCGGTATTGGCGGCGTGATCATGCAGTATCCGCCGGTGCAGCGCTGGCTGACCGTGATCGGCAGCCGGCGCCTGTTGAACGAGCCGGGCATGGAGCGGGCGCTGAGTTCGGCTTACGGACAGGAAGTGGAAGAGGCGGTGGTCGCCGCCTATCTTGCACCCTTGCGCATCCGCGGCAAGCCCGACGCGGTCATTCGTGGCCTGCAGGCCGGCAGTCCTCCGCTGGCGTCGGCGGAGCTGAGGCCCTTTTCGCTTAACCTGATCTGGGGTGGTCATGACGAATGGGTGCCCCTGTCCCATGGGCGCCGTCTTGCTGAGGCGGCCGAAGCCGAGCTCCACCTTCTGGATGAAGCCGCCCATAATCCCATGGAAACTCATCCAGACGCCTTCCTCGATCGGCTGCTGGCGATTCTGCCCTGACAGCCCTGTAGTCGAGTCGAATGAGCCCAGAATGAACCCGGGGAAGGGCCGCCGGCGGTTGGGCGCTTTACGCAGGTGTTATGTTATTGCATAATGTTGAGCTCTCGGATCAGAGCAATGGGCAGCCTTATCGGATGAAGGAAGTACCCGCCAACAAGGCCCGACTGGACTTTGCCGCCATCGGCATGTCCCTGCTGTGTGTCCTGCACTGCACGGCATTGCCGGTGATGGCAGCGGCCATGCCGTGGATTGCGGCCCTGGGCATCGTGGACGACTGGTTCCACCGGGCCATCCTCTTGCTGGTGATTCCGGTCAGTGGCTGGGCGCTGGGACTGGCCTGGCGGCGGCGCGGCGAGACGGGCTTGTTGCTGACAGGCATGGCCGGAATGGCCCTGATGGTGCTGGCGACACTGGAATTTGCCGCCTGGCATACAAATACCCTTGAAGTGGTGCTGACACTCGGCGGCGCCGCCCTTCTGAGCGCGGCGCATTTGCTGAACCTCCGGAACTTCCTGCGACCGAATACCGTCACTGATTCCATGGTGGCCGGTCATCCCCGGGCCTGGCGATAGCCGCCGCTTGACTCCGGCCTGTATAACCTGCCCCGACCGCTCACTTGACACGGGTGACTGACATGGCGAATCAACGCAGAACGCCATTGCATCGAGTGACCTGGCTGGCCTTCGTGCTGGTGAGTCTCATGCTGCCGGTCTCCGTGGTGGCGCACGGTTTCGTTCATGATCATGAGCACGAAACGGCTCATGTTCTGGATCAGTGTCTCTTCTGCAAGGTGGCCAGCCAGCAGGCCGGCCCCCTGCCCACCGGAAAGGCCGAGCTGCCGGTACCTCGCCGCCTGATTGTGGCGATCATTACTCATCCTGGCAGCAAGCTCCCCATTACCCTGGATTCCGCTTCCATCAAGGTACGCGGGCCCCCAACGGCCTGAATCCGGGCGCAGGCCCGTCATTTCCCCTTCAGGAACCGCAGCGCATCGCTCATGGCGATGCGCCTGCTGATGCATGACCATTTGAGGAGTCAATCCAATGCGAACGAAATATTCTCTGGCCAAGCTGTCCGGAATGGCCGCCATGGCGATTTCGGTCAGCCTGATTTCGAGTACGGTCGTTGCCGAGGACGACAATCTGCGCATGGACGATGTCATCGCCCAGGCCGAGACGCCGGAAGCGCAGCAGCGGCGACAGTCCGGTCCGGCCCGTGATCCGCTGGATCCCGCACCGGCCCGTACCCGCGCCATGCAGCTGGGTGGTGGTGATCAGGCCGTGACTTCCGGTACGCAGTTCAACCCGGCCATTTCCGTCATTCTCGATGGTATCTACTACAACGAATTCAGTGGTCATGTGGAATCGCCGGGCGGTTTTGACGCCGGTCATGGCCATGGGCATGGGCATGACCACGGCCACGGCGGCCACGGTTTCCAGGATGGATTCCAGATGCGCGACGTGGAGTTCGCCTTCTCCGCCACCGTGGATCCCTATTTCGATGCCTTCGTGATGTTCACTTTCGAGAACGGCAGCGTGGATCTCGAAGAGGCTTTCATTTCCACCCGCGCACTGCCGGCGGGGCTGCAGCTCAAGGCCGGTCGCTTCCTGAGTGACATCGGCTACATCAACAAGCAGCATCCCCATGACTGGGCTTTCGTGGATCGTCCCTGGATGAACGAATATCTGTTCGGCGACCATGGCCTGCTGGAGACGGGGGTGCAGATGAGCTGGATGCCGGCTACCCGTAGTTACACCCGCTTCGGTGTGGAACTGCTCAACGGTGAGAGCTCCGGTGTCGCCCCCTACATTGGTTCCGGTAACCACGAAATGGTCACCGTGCTGCCCAATGACCCGGAAAACGATGATTTCTCCCCCAACCGCAACCGCTGGCGTGCCAGCAACGGTTTTGACGACGTGACCGGGCCGCGTCTGGCCACGGCCTTTGCCAAGTGGGCGCCGGATCTGGGCTACGACCATGCCCTTCAGCTGGGTGCCTTTGCCGGTTGGAGCGAGGCCTATCAGCGTGATGAAGCCCATTCCAGCGGCCGTTATGAAACCTGGGACGGTGACGCCTCCTTCTGGGGTGTGGATGCCGTCTACAAGCGTGATGGTGGCGGTACCATGGGGCACCGCAACTTCACCCTGCAGTTCGAATACGCCATGCGCGAAATTGACGCCCTCTACATGAGCCGTCAGTTCACCGACTTCAGCACCCTGGAGCCCACCACCCGCAACCCGGATGGTGACGTGGTGAACCAGCGCTGGAAGCAGGACGGTTTCTATCTGCAGGGCACCTATGGTTTTGCCCCGCGCTGGAACTGGGGTCTGCGTGTGGAAGGCATGGGACTGACCAACGATGCCTACGCCGACCACTCGGAAGGTCGCGGCCTGCCCACGCCTTTTGAATCTTCATGGCGCTATTCCACCCAGCTGACCTATGCCCCGACCGAGTTTTCGCGTATCCGGGCCCAGCTCAACTATCTGGATGTGGGTGATGAGGCCGGTCACCATGACCATGAGCATCACGATGCCTGGGAGTTCATGCTGCAGTACAACATCAGCATCGGCGTGCATGGCGCCCACACATTCTGACGGGCGCCTGCCATGGGCAGGCTGATGACGTTCGAGCGGATCGGCCATCGAGGGCGATCCGCCCATGACTGAAATGGAGAGCGGGCCCGGGAACGGGCCCGCCACTCAGGAGGCAAACATGAAGCAATGGATCCTCGGAAGCATTCTGATGCTGGCGGCGGTGGCCGCCAGTGCCGAAGTCCGCGTGGCCGCCACCGTGCCGAACATGGGCATGCTGGCCCGTGTGGTGGGTGGCGAAGCCGTTGATGTCACCGTGATGGCGCCATCCGATCGGGACGCCCATTATCTGGAAGCCCGGCCCAGCATGATGGCGGCCCTGCGCCGTGCGGATCTTGTGGTGGCCGTGGGTGCCGAGCTGGAAGTAGGCTGGCTGCCGGCCGCCCTGCAGGGCGCCAACAACCCGCGGATTCAAGTTGGCCGCGCGGGCTACTTCGAGGGAGCTGCCCATATTGAGCTGATCGAAACCGGCGTCGAAGCCGACCGGGCCGGGGGCGATGTTCACCCCATGGGCAACCCGCACTACTACATGGATCCGGGCCGCATGGCGCAGGTGGCCCACGCACTGGCTGATCGCCTGGCACGTCTGGACGGTGACAATGCGGATTATTTCCGGGCCAACGCCCAGGCCTTCGCCGATGCCGTGGACGCCCGCATGGACGGCTGGCGCGCCAGGGCGGAAGGCACGGCCGGTGCGGTGCTGTATCATAAGGACGCGAACTACCTGATGCGTCTGCTGGATGCGCCGATTCTCGGTTATCTGGAGCCCCTGCCAGGCATTCCGCCCACGGCTCGCCACCTGCGGGAGCTGGTGCGGGGTCTGGAAGGTCAGCAAGGCATTACCCTGTACACGAACTTCCAGCCCTCCCGGGGTGCGGAGTTCCTGGAGCGGGAACTGGGGTGGCCCAGCCGTCAGCTGCCGAACCAGGTTGCCACGGATGCCCGCAAGGTGGATGCCTACTTCGAGATGATCGATCGTTGGGTCGAGGCCCTGGCCAGTGTCAAATGATGACAACAACAAGCCGCTGTTGACCGTGGACGGTCTGGTGGCGGGATACACGGGCCCCGTTGTGGGGCCCGTGTCTTTTGATGTGTTTCCCGGTGAAGTGCTTGGGCTGAGTGGCCCCAATGGAGCCGGCAAGTCCACCGTGCTCAAGGCCATCACGGCCGAAGCCAAACGTTTTGCCGGCACTGTCAGGCCCTGCCAGGGGCTGACAGTGACCCATCACCAGCAACGCCCCGAGCTGCCACCGGAACTGCCGTTGCTCGGGCGGGAGCTGCTGAAGGTCATGGCTGCCGACCGGCGGGATGCCCCTGCCATCATCCGTCCGCTCCTGGATCGCCCCATCAATCGCATGAGTGGCGGACAGTTCCAGCTGCTTGAAGCCTGGGCCTGTCTGGGAGGCGATGCCGAACTGGTGCTGCTGGATGAGCCAACCAACAACCTGGACGGCGACGCCATGGAGGCGCTGGCCGAGTTCATTAGGGCCGCGCGGCCCCCGCGTGCCATTCTCATGGTCAGCCATGAACGGGATTTTCTGCAGAAGAACTGCAGCCGCATTGTCGAGATTTCCCACCGAAAGGCCGAGGCATGAGCGATTTCATTCTCTTCGACCCCATGTTTCGCCTGCCGTTTCTGATTGGCCTGCTGCTGGCCGTGGGCCTGTCCCTGATCGGCGCCTACCTGCGCATGCGCGAGGAGTGGCTGGCCGCCCTGGGTCTGTCGCATATGGCGGCGGCCGGTGGCATTGCCGCCCTGCCTCTGGGTATTCCGGCCCTGGCGGGTGCCCTGGGCTTCGCCGGCCTGGCGGCCCTGCTGAAGGGGCTGCTGCCCAAGGCCAGCAACAATCACTATGGTCTGATGCTCCTGCTCGGCTGGGGTGGTGCCCTGATGCTGGCCGCCAATACCCATCAGGGTGAAGTAGTGGGTGAGGCTCTCCTGCGCGGTCAGCTTTACTTCACCAGCAAGCCGCATCTGATCGCGGCTTCCCTGCTGATACTGGCGCTGTTTTCCAGCCTCAGCTGGCTCTCGCCGCGCCTGCTCACCGAGCGCTTTTTCCCGGACTACTTCTCCGCCAATCGCATTCCGGCCTGGCCTCACCGTCTGGTCTTTGGTGCCCTGGTGGTGGTTGCCGCGGTTCTGGGCACCCTGGCCATGGGTGCCATGGCCGCCTTCGCCATGTTCTTCGTACCTGCCTGGGTGGCCTTCGTGCTGGCTCGTGGCTGGCGTCGGGCGTTGATGCTGACCATAGTCCTGGCGGTGGCCAGCTACCTGACGGCTTTCGTGGCCTCCATGCTGCTGGATCAGCCCTTCGGCCCGACCCTGGTGCTCTGCCTGGCCCTGACCGCCACCCTGCGTCTGTTCGCCAACCGGGCTGCCCGCCTCTCCGGTGCGCCGGGCGAGTGAATCGTGAATCGGACGGGGGCGTCGATCGGAGCCGGGGTTGTGGGAGAGGCTTCAGCCTCGATCAGCGGTTGTCGGAGCCGTTAGCGGTCACAGTGCCACCGCTCGTTCGACGGCTCCGAACGTGAGGTGTGAGGTGTGAGGCGTGAGGTGAAAACCTGAAGCCTCCGGCTTCCGCGCTGCGCGCGTTCAGGCCGGCCAAAGGCCGGCCGTTGGGCGCCAAAGGCGCCCCGCCTTTCACCTCACGCCTTTCACCTCACGCCTCACGCCTCACGCCTAACACCTCACGCCTAACACCTCACTTTCGAAGCCGTTCAGCAATGAGCGCCTCGGCACCTTCTAAGGCCCCCCTCCGATTCACGATTCACCATTCACGATTCACTCGTCTCCCCACCTCCCATCCCAACTGCGCTACCATTAACGCCCAATTCCACACGCCGCCATCTTCATGAAAATCCGTCCCGAACAGCTCGACGCCCACCTCCAGAAAGGCCTCGCCCCCCTGTATCTGCTGGCGGGAGACGAACCCCTTCTTCTGGACGAGGCGGCGGCGAGCATTCGTCGCCGGGTGCGCGAAGCCGGGGCCGAGGAGCGCATTGCCCTGGTGGCAGAAAAGGATTTCGACTGGTCACGACTGACCGAAGAGGCGGCCAGCCTGTCCCTGTTCGCCAGCAAGCGTCTGATGGAGTTGCGCCTGCCCGGCGGCAAGCCTGGCCAGGAGGGGGCGAAGGTTCTGACTCAGTGGGCCGAGCGGCCGCCGGAAGACACGACCCTGGTGGTGATCAGCGGCAAGCTGGACCGCGGCAGCCGCAACGCCAAATGGGTCAAGGCCCTGGAGCAGGCCGGCGCGATGGTGGAGTTCTGGCCCATCCCCCGGCACCAGCTGCCGGCCTGGGTGCAGAAGCGCATGGCCGCGTCCGGCTTGAGCGTCTCCCGCGAAGCCGCACGATTCATTGCGGAACGGGTGGAGGGCAACCTGCTTGCCGCCGCCCAGGAAGTGGAGAAGCTGCGGCTGTTGCTGGGCGAGGGGCAGGTCAGTGATTCGGATGTGCAATCCGCCGTGGTGGACAGCGCCCGTTTCGACCCCTTCCAGCTGGCCGATGCCGCGCTCAATGGGGAGACCGCCCGCGCCGTACGCATCCTGGAGGGGCTTCACGGTGAAGGTGTGGAACCACCCCTGCTGGTCTGGGTGCTGGCCCGGGAAGTGCGGTCACTGGCCGACATGGCCACCGGCATGGCCCAGGGCAAGCGCATGGAGGATGTCACCCGCCGGGTCTGGGCCAGCCGGCGCAGCCTGGTGGAAAAGGCCCTGCAGCGTCACCCGGCGGAACGCTGGCTGGCCCTGCTCGAGGAAGCGGGCCGCATTGATGCCATCGCCAAGGGCGCCGCACCGGGTAATGCCTGGGATGCGCTGCAGCGCCTGGTGATGGCGATGGCGTCCGTGAAGGCGGGGCGGCGGCTTGGGCTGGTGGCTTGACGAGTGAATCGGAAGGCGGTCGGCCGGGGGGCGAAGTACTGAGTACTGAGTGCTGAGTGCTGAGTCGGTGCTGATCGGAGGGGCCGGGGCTGATCGAAGGGAAGGAGCTTTCGGTTGGCTCTGGGCGTGAATCGTAAAACGTGAATCGTGAATCGGAGGGCGGCGTAAGAGGATGCCGGAGTTGTGGGAGAGGCTTCAGCCTCGATCAGCGGTTGTCGTAGCCGTTAGCGGTTTCAGTGCCACCGCTCGTTCGACAGCTCCGAACGTGAGGCGTGAGGAGTGAGGTGAAAGGCAGGGCGCCTCCGGCGCCCAAAGGCCGGCCGCCGGCCGGCCTGACACGCGCAAAGCGCGGAAGCCGAAGGCTTCGGCTTGTCACCTCACACCTCACACCTCACTTTCGAAGCCCCCCAGACCCGAGTGCCCCGACACTTTCTAACGCCCCCACTCAGCACTCAGCACTCAGCACTCGTAGCTTCCGCCGCCCGAACCACCGCCAGCAATTCATCCACCACCGAGTCCAGACTCGCCCGGTCCGGGCGCACGGCCGTGATATGCCCCAGCTTGCGCCGGGGGCGGGGGGCCTTGCCGTAATCGTGGTAGTGAACGTCCGGATAACGGATGCAGTCGGCCAGGGCCGGCATCTGCCCGAGACAGTTGATCATGGCCACGTGGCCGCGGGGGCTGGTGTCGCCCAGGGGCAGGTCGAGAATGCCGCGCAGGTGGTTCTCGAACTGACTGGTGGCCGCCCCCTCGATGGTCCAGTGGCCGGAATTGTGAACCCGGGGCGCCATTTCATTGGCAATCAGCTCACCGCCCTTCTCGAAGTACTCCACCGTCAGTACACCGGCGTAGTCGAAGGCATCCATCAATGAACG
This sequence comes from Natronospira bacteriovora, assembly GCF_030848495.1. NCBI lineage: Bacteria > Pseudomonadati > Pseudomonadota > Gammaproteobacteria > Natronospirales > Natronospiraceae > Natronospira > Natronospira bacteriovora. The sequence continues at coordinate 22,860 of NZ_JAVDDT010000005.1, read as the reverse complement.
TATCTGGCTCTCCGCCTGGGTCTGCAGGGTCCGGTCGGCGCAGGGTGCGATGGAGAGACGCAGGATGCCCTCTTCGTGACGGTTGTCACTGAGCGGGTAGAAGGCCATTTCACCGGAGCGGTTGCGAACGGCGATGAGGGAAACCTCGCGATCGAAGTCGACGAAGCCCTCCAGGATCAGCGGGGCGCCTGACAGGGCCTCCCAGGCCGACTCAATGTCGCCGGCCTGGCGGATGAAGCGCTGGCCGCGGCCATCGTAACCCAGCTGCCGGCGCTTGAGCACAGCCGGCATGCCCAGTTCATCAATGGCCGCTCGCAGATCGACCAGGCTGTCCACCGTGCGGTAGGGGGCGGTCGCCATGCCATGCTCGGCGAAGGCCTGTTTTTCCGTCAGCCGATCCTGTGCGATACCCAGCAGGGCGGGAGAGGGATGAATCGGGGTGTCACCGGCAGCGGACTTCAGGGCCTCCACCGGCACGTTCTCCACGTCGTAGGTCAGCAGGTCCACCTGTTCTGCCAGGCGCCGGATGTCATCGGAGCGGGTGAAATCGCCCAGCACGATGTCACCCACCTGGGCGCCCGGGGTATCGCTGGTCTTGTCCAGGAAGGTGAAACGCATGCCCAGAGGGTAGCCGGCCAGGGCCATCATGCGTCCAAGCTGACCGGCGCCGATGATTCCGATGCTCATGATGTTGTCTTGCTCATTGCATTGACGGCCAAACCGGCCCGTCAGGGACAAAGGTCAGGGGCGCGGGTCCGGATTGGCCAGCACCCGTTCCGTCTGCTCGGCCCGGAAGGTATCCAGGGCCTGGCGTATATCGTCATCATGGTTGGCGAGCATGGCGGCGGCGAGGAGCGCGGCATTGATGGCACCGGCCCGGCCGATGGCCAGAGTGCCCACCGGCACCCCGGCCGGCATCTGGGCGATGGAAAGCAGGGAGTCCATGCCGTTCAGGGCCCTGGACTGCACCGGGACGCCCAGCACCGGCAAGGGAGTCTTGGCCGCGGCCATGCCCGGCAGGTGGGCGGCACCGCCGGCACCGGCGATGATCACCTCAAGACCGCGATCCCGTGCGCCGGCACAGTACTCGAACAGCAGATCCGGTGTCCGGTGGGCGGATACAACGCGGGTTTCATGGCCCACCCCCAGTTTCTCCAGGGTCTCCACCGCGTGCTGCATGGTTTCCCAATCCGACTGGGAGCCCATGATGATGCCGACTTTCACCTGCTTGCCTATTTCCATGTGCCATCACCAAAAGCCCGACAGACAGCGGAACCAGGGGTTCGCCGCGCCAGGCGTCAAGAGGAAACGGCGTATTGTACCGAAAGCGTCCCGAGAGGGCGAACCACGGCCTCTGATTGCTGGGCTGCGCCCGCGCTTCGTTTTCGCTTGACAGCACTATTCGGCCTCGGCTAAAGAATAAGTCGTGATAGGGGGGAGGTCCTGCACATTCTTGGGGAACCCTGTCCCGGAGAATCAATAAAGGAGCGACAGCGAAAGTTCGCTCCCACCAACCGTTGACCGGTGTGCCGGAGCAGTGGAACGGTGACGCCTGCCTTCATTGATTCCCCACCCCCAATCATGAAGTTCCTCTTGTCTTGTTGTCCCGGACCGGGTCGTCTGGCAATTGCCGGCGTTCGGTTGTAACGCGGCGGTGTGTCGCAAAGAAGGAGTCAAGCATCATGAAGGGATTGGGATTAGTCATTGGAACGATCCTGGCCACCACGGCCATGGGATCGATGCTGCCGGCCACGGCCAGCAGCCCCAGCGAGCGGCCCGTTGCCGCCAGTACCCTGGAGTCAGCCAGCACCGTCTCCAGAATCACTGAAGAAACTCTGGGCGTCGCCCGCTATCTGGTTGTCCTGCAGGACGCCCCGGCGGCATCCTACCGTGGTGGCGTCCTGGGATTCCCGGCCACCAGCCCGGCCGTGACCGGCGCCAGCCGCCTGGATCATCAGAAACCCCAGGTGCAGGCCTATGCGGCCTATCTGGAATATCGTCAGGACGAATTCCTCGGTCGCGCCGCCAACGCGCTTGGTCGCTCACTGCAGCCGGGGCACCGTTTTCAGTACGCCATCAACGGCCTGGTTCTTGAGTTGACCGCTTCCGAAGCTTCGCGTCTGCAGCAACAGCCTGACGTGGCACGGATCGTGGAAGAGCAGATCGATGAGTTGATGACCGATACCGGTCCCGGCTTCATCGGCGCCGATGCCCTCTGGGAAGGCAGTCACGGTGCGGGCTTGCAGACACGCGGTGAAGGGCTGGTGGTCGGTATCCTGGATACCGGTATCAATCCGACCCATCCTTCCTTTGCCGAGGTGGATCCCAATGACGGCTACACGCACGTCAATCCCCTGGGCTCTGGCAATTTTCTCGGCGCCTGTGACCCGGGCAGCGAACAGTACGATGCGGACTTTCCCTGCAACGACAAGCTGATCGGTGCCTGGAGCTTCATCGAGAGCTGGGGCGAGGAGAGCGCCTGGGACGAGAACGGACATGGCACCCATGTGGCCGGTACCGCCGCGGGCAATCATGTCACCACCACCTTCCAGGGAGTTGAAGTCGATATCTCCGGCGTGGCGCCGCGGGCCAACATCATTTCCTATCGTGTCTGTGGTGGCCCCGACACCCTGTGTAATTCCTTGGATCGTGCCGCCGCCATCGAGCAGTCCATCCTGGATGGCGTGGACGTGCTGAACCATTCCATTGGGGGCGGCATCAACCCCTACACGGATGCCACCTCACTGGCGTTCCTGGGCGCGACGGATGCCGGCATCTTCTCGGCGACGGCAGCGGGTAACAGCGGTCCAGAGGCTGGCACCGTTGGTCATCGCACACCCTGGATGATCACCGTGGCGGCCACCACCCATTCGCGCCTGTTTGCCCGTTCCGTGGATATCACGGGCCCGGGTACCGTCCCGGCCGAGCTGCAGGGCTTGGCCGGCGTGGTTGGCACCGGGCCGGCACCGGACGGCGACCTGAGCGCTTCCATCCTGTATGCCGGTGATCATGCGGCAGACGATTTCGCCTGTACCGCCCTGCCGGAAGATAGCATGGACGGTGCCATTGCCCTGGTGCGACGAGGCAACTGCACATTCATCGACAAGGCCAACAATGCAGCCAACGCAGGTGCCATTGCCCTGCTGGTGGTCAATAATGCCGGTGGCCCGCCGACCACCATGGGCGGCATGGAGAGTGCCACCATTCCGTCATTGATGGTTGGAAAGACGGGCGGTGATGCGATCATTGACTGGGTCTCCGGCAGCACGGATGCCACCGCAACCATGGGTGGTACCACTGAGCGCATACAGGATCCCGATTCCGGTGACACCATGGCCGGTTTCAGCTCTCGTGGTCCCGGTGGCCCGATGGCGGATGTGATCAAGCCCGACATCGCAGCGCCAGGCGTGTCGATTCTGGCCGCCTATGTCCCAGACAATGACAGTTTCGTCGCCATTCAGGGCACCTCCATGGCCAGCCCGCATATCGCGGGCGCCGGCGCATTGATTCGTGCCGTTCATCCCGGCTGGTCCCCCATGGAAGTGCAGTCCGCCCTGATGTCCACCGCCGTTACCTCGGTGATGGATACCGATGGTGAAACGCCGGCTGATGCATTCGACATGGGTGCCGGCCGCGTGGATCTGGATCGGGCCGTTCGAGCCGCATTGTTGCTGGACGAGACCCGTGCCAACTTCGAAGCGGCCGAGACCGGGGACCTGACCACACTGAACCTGGCGTCCTTCGCCAACATGGAGTGTGACGGCAGCTGCAGCTGGACCCGAGAACTGCGCAGTGTATTGGGTGATCCCGGCAACTGGACGATTACCGTCAATGCCGATACCGACCTGCTGCTGAGCGTGGACAGCACCACCTTCGCCCTGAACCACGGTGAGACCCATGAACTGACCCTGACGGCCGACGTCAGTGCTGCCGAGCCGGGTGAATGGCTGTTCGGCGAAGTGGTCATCAGTGAAGATGCCGACCAGGCTCCCAGTCAGCGTTTCCCGGTGGCTGTTCGCAAGCCCGTGCCGGTGGAGTATGGCCACTACACCATGACCACCAGTCTGGAAGACGCCAGCTGTGCCATGCCGCTGGCCAACTCCGGTGGCTACACTGATTTCCGGCCCTTCGGCCTCAACCCGAATGCAGCGGTCAGTGGAGATACCTTCGCATTCAATGTGTTTGGAACTCGCACCTTCCCGGTGGCCGGGCGAGAATTTGTCGGCATGCGTTTCACCGACGATGGTTTTGCTACATTCGGGGACGGTGCTCCGGCCAGTCCGTGGGTAAACCGCAGTCTGGATGATCTGGCCGGCGTGACTGCTCTGCTCGCCCCCATGTGGCGGGACTGGGTAGTGGTTTACGAGGAAGGCCAGCGTGGCGTTACTCTGGTTAATTTCGGCACCGGCAATGCCATCGACTGGAAAGGGGTTCAGGCCTACGGTGACCCGAATACCCGGATGGACTTCCAGCTCTACGCACGAAATGAGTTGTCACCCACCGCGCATGACATCGTCTTTGCCTATGACAATGTCCGCGTTGATGACTCCATCGGAACGGTCGGTTTGAGTGCTGATGGCGGTGACAGCTATCGTCAGTTGGCTTTCAACGGTGCCAGCATTGATCGAATCTACAACGGTATGGCCGTTTGCCTTAACTGGGTTGCGGATGTTTCCGAGCCGCAGTTTGTCCCCAATGCGACCGGCTTTACGGGGGCGGATTTTGAAGTCGTGCTGGAGGCCTATCCGCAAACCGCGTCTCTGCGTTATACCCTGGATGGCACGGATCCCGATCCGGACACCGGCACTGAAATTGCCAATGGCGGCAGCATCACTGTCAGCGATGGTACGGAAGTCCGCGTGATCGCCTATGAAGGGGGTCATGTCAGCGATGTGGTCATTCGCACCTTCCAGCAGCTGCCGCCACTGTCGATTCTTGACGGTGAAGGAGATCCTCTGGAGTCGGTGGTAGTGGCTGCAGGTGGTGAGGTGAGCTTCAGTGTCTCGGGGGGATCTGGCACCTACAGCAGTGTGTCGTCCTCACCCAACCTCACCAGCGGCCAGAGCGCGACCGTTCACGATGATGGTGATGGCAACTATCGCTTTGTGGCGCCGACCACGGGTGCGTTCGCCGGCCTCTATGAAGTCACCGTGACGGATGAAAGCGGCATGCAGGCCACGTTCACTGTGGAAGTGTCTCTGTTGGTGGAAGTGGATAGAAGCCTGCTTCTGGGTGGGGCGGAATCCGCCGAAATCCATGTTCGCGGTGCGGTGCCCGGAACGGGCCTGTCGTTGCTCCTGCAGGATGGTGAAGGCAGCGCCCTGCCAGCTGAAAGCGTGGCCAGCCTGGCAGACGGCAGTGTCACCGCCAGTGACGAGCCAGCAACGGGCAATCCGGCCTCCACGATGGTCGAGGCACTGGAAGTGGACGAGAACAGTGAGTTCCGTGTTCACGTCTCCGGTTCACCCTACTCGAACGTTGTGAGTGGTACGACATTGGTGCAGGCGGCCAGTTGGTATGCCGGCCAGGTGGCCGACATGGCGGGTGATGCCATTGCCAATGTCTCCGTGCGTGCTCTGGGTATCAGCAATGAGCTGAGTGAACCCTATCGGACGCATACCGGCGAGGAAGGGAATTTCCTGCTGGCGGCCCCGCGCCCGGACAATGACGACCCGCATTACACGCTGAGTGCCTCGGCTGATGACTTCCAGATCGGCGAAATTGCGGGTGATCTGTGTCTGGGTAGTACGCCCAGCTGCGTGGTCTACCTTGAAGGTGCCACCGCTTACCTCACGGTGGGTGTGGAGAACCTGCTTGATGGTGAAGAGGCGGATGTTCACGTCTACTTCGATACCATCGTGGAAGGTGCCGGTGAGATTGGACCATTCACCGTGGAAGGCAGTGCTGAGGATGAACTCGTCCTCAAGGCCCTTCCTCTGGATGGCGCCTTGATCTACAACCGGGTGGTGGCCACTGGCTTTGGCTACGAGGAGCAGGAAGTGGTAGCCGACAATGGCGGTTTTGTGCCGGAGGACGAAGCGGGCACGGAGGCTCAGTTGACTCTGTTCATGGAGCCCACCAGCCCCATGGTGTCCGATCTGGCCGTCAGCGACATCACCGCTACGTCTGCGCACCTGTCGGCGATCCTGGATCCCAACCAGCGTGTAACCACCGTCAGTTTCATTCTGGATGATGGTGACGATCTGCATACCCTGGATGCCGGTGAGGTATCGGCCAATGCCGAGGCTGGTGAAGTGTCCGTGACCGCCAGTAACCTGGCCTGTGGCAGTGCCTACTCCTTCTTCCTCTATGCAGAGAATGATCGCGGCATGAGCGGGGAGCTGGATGCCATTGAGTTCCAGACCATGGCCTGCCCGGTCAGTGGAGGTGGTTCTTCACGAGGCTGTACCCTGAGTGACAAGCGGGGTCCGATGGATCCGACCCTGCCGCTGTTGTTTATGCTGGGTATGTTCTGGCTGCTGCATCGCCGTCGCAGCCGGGCCTGAACGGCAAGCAAGTATCGTCAGTGATGGAGAGGCCGCCCTTCGGGGCGGCCTTTTTATTGCCTGATGAAAATTGGCTTGATGAAAAACGACGGTGCTCGGAACGGAGTCCGTCGTCGTGACGGGCCGGAAAAACAATCAGCCAATATCGAGACGGTCTCGCAGCAGGCGGAAGAGGGCACGGCTGGCGGCGGGTGGTTGACCGTGGATGAGTTCCTGTTCAGCGTGCTCCACCAGCTTGCGTGCTTCCTTTACCGTGTCTTCATTACTGGCATTGGCCAGTTCGAGGAAGGCGCTCTCATCACCGTTCAAGAGGCGTTGTCGCCATTGCTCCAGATGGTGGAAGGCCTTGGCGCTGGCGATTTTTTCCGACTCCAGGCGTGCCAGCAGGGCTTCAATGGGGGCGGGATCCAGCTTGCGCATCAGGGCACCAATGCGCTGTCGCTCCCGCCGCAATCCGCCGCCGCGGCGCATGGTGCGGATGCGTTTCAGGGAATCCAGCAGTTCCACCGGCAGGGACAGTTCCTCAAGGACGCTGTCCGGCAGTGCCGACAGTTTCATGCCCAGCTTCTCCCGGGCTTCCGCTTCTCGCTTGAGCTGGGAGCGGGAGGGACGCCGTTCGGCATCCCCCCCGTCCTCTGGTTCCCGTTCGGGAATGTCGTCGAAGTCATGCATGGCTATCAGTCACGGAAGATGGCGGTGTGAACCGTGCCATCCGCATCGATGCTGCCGCGATACATGCCGGAGGTATTGAAGGGCATGGTGATGTTGCCGTGGCGGTCGATGGCAATGATGCCGGCATTGCCGCCCATTTCCACCAGCTTGCGATTGACCACGTCGTCCGCGGCTTCGGCCACGCTGCGACCGGCGTACTCCATCTGCGCCGAGATGTCATGCAGGGTGACGGCACGCATGATGTACTCGCCGTGCCCCGTGGCGGAGAAGGCACCGGTGGCATTGTTGGCGTAGGTGCCGGAGCCGAGGATGGGCACGTCACCGATACGGCCAAAGCGCTTGTTGGTCATGCCGCCGGTGGAGGTGCCGGCCGCCACGTTGCCATTACGGTCCAGCGCCACGGCACCCACCGTGCCCAGGTTGAACTCCAGGTTCTCCCGCTGGCTGCGGAATTCCTCGCCCTGTTCGGCTTCCCGCTCGCGTGCCTGGTGGAGGGCCTCACGCCGGCGCTCGGTCTCGAACCACTCCGGGGCTTCCATGGGCAGGGCATGTTCTTCGGCAAAGGTCTGGGCACCTTCGCCGGAGAAGAAGACATGGGGGGATTCGTCCATGATGACCCGGGCCAGGTCGATGGGGTTACGGACCGTGCGCACGCCAGTCAAGGCACCCGCATTGCGATCACGGCCATCCATGATGGCGGCATCCATTTCAATGCGTTCATCGCTGGTGAAGACCGAGCCCCGACCGGCATTGAACAGTGGACTGTCTTCCAGCACACGGATCGCGGCCTGCACCGCATCCAGCGCTTCACCGCCATCGCGCAGGATGGAATGGCCGGCCTCAAGAGCCTCTTCCAGGGCCGCGTGGTATTCGGCTTCCTGCTCCGCGCTCATGGCCTCACGGTCCATGGTGCCGGCGCCACCGTGCACGGCGATGCCGATGGGGGCCTCGCCACTGTTCTCGGTGTGGGCGGCACTGTGCTCGCTGTCATTGCCGCAGGCGGCAAGGCCCAGGCTCATCAGGGTGATCAGTAGCAGCTTGCGCATGCGTCACTCCTCAAGTCGTTGTGTGGGGATTCGAACGGCTTTTCGTGAAGGGCATTCGCAATGATAACACCGCCCCTCACAGGGCATCGATCTCACCGTTGACGCCGATGCCATAGACCGGCATCTGGCGGGTGTTCTGGGAAAAGCCGATCTGCCCGTCGTGATCCACCGCGATCAGTCCGCCCTGGCCCTGTGTGTGATCCGCCATATGCTGAATTGCCGCTCTGGCCAGATCTTCCAGGCGGTCGAAATCGTCATGGCGGCAAGCCGTGTAGTGCGCCAGGGCGGTGCGGATCATGGCTTCTCCCTGACCGGTGCAGGAAACGGCCACCTGCTCGTCCGCCCAATTACCGGCACCGATCAGAGGGGTGTCGCCGAGACGGCCGGCCCGTTTGCCCACCACACCGCCGGTGGAGGTGGCGGCCGCCAGATGGCCACGGGTGTCGAGGGCCACACAGCCCACGGTGCCATGTCGTTCCTCCCAGCGCTCGCGCTCGTGGGCAACGATCAGGCTGGCCGGGTCACAGAAGGCAAAACCCCTCTCGCGCGCGAAGGCCTCGGCACCCTGCCCGACCAGGAGGACATGCCGGCCGTCGTCCATCACGGCCCGCGCCAGGCTCACCGGATTGGCAATGCCGCTTACGGCCCCCACGGCGCCGGCCCGGCGGTCATGCCCGCTCATGATGGAGGCGTCCGTGACAACCTGGCCGTCGGCATTGAGCGCCGAACCAAGACCGGCGTTGTATTGGGGGTTGTCTTCCAGCAGGCGAACCACATGTTCAACCGTGTCGAGAGCGCTGGTGCCCTGTTGCAGCAGGGCGTAGCCCGCCAGCCCGGCGTCCCGGACACCCTGGCGACAGGGTGGGTGGCGGTCAGCGCTGATCTCGCCGGCACCACCGTGACAGAGTAGGGCGATGGTCATGCTGTGCTTTCTCCTTGCCGGTGTTGCGCCCCTTGCTTGGCCCGGGGCCGAATTCGGAGTAGTTTGACGTTTGTGGCTGACCGTGTTGCCCTGCAGCCGCGAAGGGAGGCGGCATCGCCAATGTCCATCGACTGGAAAGCCTACGACCCGGGATCGTTCTACGATGAGCTTATCAGCTCTCCCGGTTATCCGAGAGCGGCCGCGCGGGAACTGTGCAAGCGCCTGCGCCAACTCAGTGATGAAGAGCTCCTGGAACGTCGCGATGCAGCCGAATTGGCCATTCTCGTCATGGGCATTACCTTCACGGTCTATCACGAGGGTGGGAGCATTGATCGCGCCTGGCCCTTCGATATCATTCCGCGCATCATCCCCCGAAGGGAGTGGGAACAGACCGAGGCCGGACTCCAGCAACGGGTGCAGGCCCTCAATCTGTTCATCAATGACATCTATCATGATCAGAAGATCATCCGTGATGGTGTCTTTCCCGAAGCACTTCTCAAGAGTTCCGGCAATTTCCGGCCGGAATGCGTGGGGGTCAGCCCACCGCTGGGTATCTGGGCACATATCTGCGGCAGCGATCTGATCCGCGGCAGCGACGGTCGCTTCCTGGTACTGGAGGACAACCTCCGGGTGCCCAGCGGTGTTTCCTACATGCTGGAGAACCGGCATGTGATGAAACGCACCTTCCCGGAACTCTTCGAGCACCAGAGCATCCTGCCGGTGGACGACTATCCGGCCCAGCTCTTCGACATGCTGGCCTCCCTCTCGCCCCGGCCCCAGGACTACCCCGTGGTGGTGGTGCTCACGCCGGGCATCTACAACTCCGCCTATTTTGAGCATGCCTACCTGGCCCAGCAGATGGGTGTCGAGCTGGTGGAAGGTCGCGATCTTATCGTGGCCGAGGATGACTGCGTCTACATGCGCACCATCGAGGGCCTGACCCGGGTGGATGTGATCTATCGCCGCATCGATGACCTCTTCCTGGACCCGGAAGTCTTCAATCCGGAGTCGGCGCTCGGGGTGCCGGGCCTGATGCGTGCCTGGCAGGCGGGGCAGGTTGCCCTGGCCAATGCCCCGGGGGCCGGGGTGGCGGATGACAAGGTGGTCTACGCCCATGTGCCGGACATGATCCGCTATTACCTGGATCAGGACCCCATCATCGACAATGTGCCCACCTTTGTCTGCCACGATGAGCGTCAATGCGAGCACGTGCTGGCCAATCTGCATGAGCTGGTGGTCAAGCCGGCCAATGAATCCGGCGGCTACGGCATGCTCATGGGGCCCCTTGCCAGCCAGCGCGAACGGGAGGAATTCGCCGAGCACATCCGGCGCAACCCGCGCAATTACATCGCCCAGCCCCTGATCGAACTGTCCACCACACCGACCATTGATGGTCACGGCAAGGTGGCACCCCGACATGTGGATCTGCGCCCCTTCATCCTCAGTGGCGAGGAAATCAATGTCACCACCGGTGGGCTGACGCGCGTCGCCCTCAAGGCCGGTTCCTTCGTGGTGAACTCCTCCCAGGGCGGTGGCAGCAAGGACACCTGGATCGTGGACACCGAGCCGAAGAAGGGGAGGAAGTGATCATGCTGTCGAGAGTCGCCGAGAACCTCTACTGGACGGCCCGCTACATGGAACGGGCGGAAGACCTGGCACGCCTGGTCAATGTCCATTCCAATCTGATGCTGGATCTGCCCCGTTCCATCGAGCTTGGCTGGGAGCCCCTGGTTGCCATTACCGGCAGTGAAGCGGGATTTGCCGAGCTGTTCGACGAGGTGGATGAACGCAATGTCACCCGTTATCTGATCGCGGATAAGCGCAATACCGGGTCCATCCTGGCCTGCCTGTTCCAGGCCCGTGAAAACCTGCGCTCCACCCGTGATCTTGTGCCGCGTGAAGCCTGGGAACAGGTCAATGACCTTTATTTGTATGCCCGCCGGGAGCTCAAGGGCGGCATCGCCAAGCGCAAGCGCTATGACTTCCTGCGCGGTGTGATCCAGCAATGTCAGCAGTTCACCGGCTTGCTCGCCGGCACCATGAGCCATGACGAGGCCTATGAGTTCTTGCGCATTGGCCGCAATCTGGAGCGGGCAGACATGAGCACACGCATCCTGGATGTGCGCTCACAGGATCTTCTGCCCAAGCGTTCCGAAGAGCTTACGCCCTTCGAGAACATCCAGTGGATGAGTGTTCTGAAGTCACTGACGGCCTATCAGATGTATCGGCGGCATGTGCGGGTGCGGGTACGCGGAATCGATGTGCTGCGATACCTGCTTCAGGATCGCCAGTTGCCCCGGGCACTGATGCATTGTCTTGAACAGGTGGAATCCTGCCTGCATGACCTGCCGAGGAACGATGCCCCCCTGCGTTCGGTGACGCGCATGCAGCGCCGGGTGCAGGAAGCGGATGTGCCAGAACTGGCCGAGGCCGGTCTGCACGAATTCATCGATGACGTTCAGCTGGATCTGGCCCACCTGCACGAAAGTATCAGCACCACCTACTTTCTACTGGATCGGGCGGCATGAATACCTTCCGCTGCACCTGCGGCAATACGCTCTATTTCGAGAACAACCAGTGTCTCGCCTGTGGCAGTCGCCTGGGCTTTCTGCCCGAGCACCTGAGCCAGGCGGCGCTGGAGGATCTGGGCAACGGCCGCTGGCGGGCCCGTAGCCCGGACGGGGATCTTGGTGTCTATCGACGTTGCCATAATGATATCGAGCACAATGTCTGCAACTGGATGGTGCCCGATGAGCAGGAGGAAATCTTCTGCCAGGCCTGCCGGCTGAATCGCGTCATTCCCAATCTGAAGATTGCCGGAAATCATGCCAAATGGCTCAATGTGGAGCAGCAGAAGCGACGCCTGATCTATGATCTGCTCCGACTGGGTCTGCCCTTTCAGGGCAAGCAGGACAACCACGACACCGGACTGGCCTTTGCCTTCATGGAGGATGAGCAGAGTACGGGGGAGTTCGTCGATACCAACTGGTCGGGTGGAAAGGTCTTCACCGGCCATGCCAATGGCCTGATTACCATCAACATCCTGGAAGCCGATGACGTGGCCCGGGAAGCCATGCGCCAGCAGATGAATGAAGCCTCCCGAACTCTGCTGGGGCATTTCCGTCACGAGATCGGGCACTATTTCTGGGATCGGCTCATCCGGGACGGCCAGCGCCTGACCTCCTTCCGCAGTCTTTTCGGTGATGAGCGTCTGGACTACCAGCAGGCCCTGGAGAGTCATTACCAACAGGGCCCGCCTGCCGACTGGCAGAACAATTTCATCAGTGCCTATGCGGCCTCCCATCCCTGGGAAGACTGGGCCGAATGCTGGGGCCACTACCTGCAGATCCGGGATGCCCTGGAAACCGCCTGGGCGCTTGGCCTGGTGCGTGACCGACCACGGGACTTCAGTCATCTGATCCGAATCTGGAACCGGGTCAGTGCCAGCATCAATCTCATGAACCGCAGCCTCGGCCTGCGCGACGCCTATCCCTACACCCTCACCGACCCGGTTCTGGACAAGATGGTCTACATCCACGACCTGATCACGATTGAAGGGAAGAGAGAATCGTGAATGGTGAATCGTGAATCGAAGGAGGCGTTAGAGGATGTCGGGGCGCTCGGGGTATAGCGGCCTCGAAGGTGAGGCGTGAGGTGAAACCCCGAAGCCTTCGGCTTCCGCGCTTCGCGCGACCAGGCCGGCCTTAAGGCCGGCCGTTGGGCGCCAAAGGCGCCCTGCTTTTCCCCTCACGCCTCACATTCGGAGCCGAGAAACCAGCGGCGCCATCCCACCCGCTAACGGCTCCGGCAAGCGTTGATCGCGGCGGACGCCGCTCCCACAGGCACGGCCTCGATCAACGCCTCCTTCGATTCACGATTCACCACTCCCGATTCACGCCTCTCACACCCCTCTGCTAGAATCCACCCGTTTTCCACACAATCCCTTCCGAACTGGAGCGTCCATGGGCAAGCGTGCCGAGGTCAGTGCCGCAATTGATCGAGCCGAGCTGGAAAGTGCCGTGGAAATGGGCCTGTCCCGGGCCCGTGACCTGGGCGCCGATGCCGCCGAGTGCGGGGCCAGTGTGGACGTGGGCCTGGGGGTGACGGTTCGCCTCGGTGAGGTCGAGACCCTGGAATACCGTCAGGATCGGGGCATTGGCATCACGGTCTTCATGGGGCAGCGCAAGGGCGTGGCCAACACCTCCGACCTGTCGCCACAGGCCATTCAGGAGGCCGTCCAGAAGGCCTGTGACATTGCCCGCTTCACCCAGCCGGACCCCCATGCCGGCTTGCCACCAGCGGACCGCCTGGCCCGGGACATCCCGGATCTGGACCTGTGTCACCCCTGGGCGCTGGAGCCGGACGAGGCCATTGAGCTGGCCCGTCGGTGCGAGAACGCCGCCCGTGACGAGGACGAACGCATCGACAACTCCGATGGCGCCAGTGTGGATACCCAGCACGGCGTCCGTGCCTATGGCAACTCCCACGGTTTCATCGGCAGTTTCGAGGGCACCACCCATGGCATCAGCTGCAGCGTGCTGGCGCGGGACGAGAAGGGCATGCAGCGTGATTTCTGGTACACGACAGCCCGCGAGCACGGCGCCCTCCAATCGCCGGAAGCGGTGGGCCGCGAAGCCGCACAGCGGACGCTTCGTCGCCTGGGTGGCCGCCGCCTTAGCACCCGCAAGGCTCCGGTACTTTTCGTGCCCCAGCTGGCGCGGGGCCTGATCGCCACCATTGTCGGGGCTGCTTCCGGTCCGGCCCAGTATCGACAGGCCTCCTGGTTGCTGGAGGGCGTGGGCAAGCGCGTCCTTCCGGACTGGATGGATCTGGTGGAGCATCCCCATGTTCCCCGCGCCCTGGGCAGTGCGCCTTTCGACGCCGAAGGCGTGGCCATTGCTGACAACCCCCTGGTGGAGGAAGGTCACCTCAGCCGCTATGTGCTGGACAGCTATTCCGCCCGCCGACTTGGCCTGGAGACCACCGGAAACGCAGGCGGTGTTCACAACCTGACCCTGGAATGCCCAAAGCGCCCGCCGGAGGCGCTGCTGGCCACCATGGGCACCGGCTTGATCGTCAATGAGCTCATGGGTCAGGGCGTCAACGGCGTGACGGGTGACTATTCCCGCGGTGCCGCCGGATTCTGGGTGGAAGGAGGGGAGATCGCCTTCCCGGTGGAGGAGATCACCATCGCCGGCAATCTGCGCGATATGCTCGGTCATGTGCTTGCCGCCGGTGACGATGTGGATTGGCGGGGCAACATTCTCTGTGGTTCCTTGCTGCTCGAAGAGATGACCATTGCCGGTGAATGAGTCATGACCTATTGCGTCGCCATCCGCAGCGAGGCCGGGCTGGTGCTCGCCTCCGATTCCCGAACCAGTGCCGGTGTGGACGATGTCAGCGTCTACAGCAAGATGCATGTGTTGCCCGGCAATGAACGGCGCTGCCTGGTGCTCCTCTCGGCCGGCAATCTGGCCACCACCCAGGCCGTGACCAGCCGCATCCAGCGGGATCTCAAGGACCCTGAAGCGGAGCAGTCACTGGATCAGCTGGAACACATGGATGATGTGGCCGAATACATCGGCAGCATCAGCACCCGCGTGCAGCGAGGCGGGGAAGGCAGCACCCAGGCTGACTTCCGCCCCGAGGCCAGTTTCATCCTCGCCGGTCAACTGGGCGATGATGAGCCGGACTGTTATCTGATCTATCCGGAAGGTAATTTCATCCGCGTCAGCCGCGACAAGCCCTTCCTGCAGATTGGCGAAACCAAGTACGGCAAGCCCATCCTGGATCGCATCGTCGAGCCGGACATCTCCCTGGAAATGGCCGCCCGCTGCGCCCTGGTATCACTGGATTCCAGCATGCGCTCCAACCTCAGTGTCGGCCCCCCCCGTCGAACTGGCCTTCTATCGGCGTGATGCCTTTGAACTCGAACATCAGCTGCGCTTTGAAGAGGATGATCCTTTCTGGCGCCGCATGCAGGATGCCTGGGCCAGGAATCTCCGACAGGCCTTCATGGATCTGCCAAAGTTTGATTGGGAAGAGTGAGAGGGTAGTGCTGAGTACTGAGTACTGAGTGCTGAGTACTGAGTGGGTGCGGGTCGGAGGGGACGGCGGTTCTCGGAGGGGCGGGGCTTTCGGCTGGCATTGGGCGTGAATCGAAAATCGTAATTCGTGAATCGGAAGGTGGCGCCGGCCGAAGCCGTGTCTGTGGGAGAGGCTTCAGCCTCGATCAGCTTTTTTCGGAGTCGTTAGCCGCGCCGGTGCCACCGCCCATTCGCCGGCTCCGAACGTGAGGAGTGAGGCGTGAGGCGTAAGGTGAAAACCCGAAGCCTCACGGCTTCCGCGCTTCGCGCGAACAAGGCCGGCCAACGGCCGGCCGTTGGGCGCCAAAGGCGCCCCGCCTTTCCCCTCACACCTAACACCTCACACCTCACTTTCGAAGCCGCAATACTCCCAGCGCCCCGACACCTTCTAACGCCCCCACTCAGCACTCAGCACTCAGCACTCAGCACTCAGCACTCAGCACTCAGCACTCAGCACTCAGCACTCAGCACTCAGCACTCAGCACTCAGCACTCAATCCCCATCCCGAAGCCGGATCAGCAGCGGCTCAATCCCCTGATCCTCCAGCCGCCCACGGGTGCGCTCCAGGCGCTCGGTGCCTTCGATGGGGCCGACACGGACCCGGTAGTAGGTCTGGCCGTCGTCAATGCTCACGCGCTGGATATGTGATTCAAAGCCGGCCATGCCCAGCTCGGCACGCAGACGGTCGGCATCCGATTCGCGGCGGAAGGAACCCACCTGCAGCACGTAACGACCATCGGCCGGCAGCGCGGGTTGTTCGCGGGATTCGTCGGAGGTGCGTGGGGTGCGGATGCGCACTTCCTCTTCCGGCACCACCACTTCGAAGCTCTCCAGCATGCGATAGAAGCTGAAGCGCTCGCGCTCTTCTTCACCCTGCTCCTCGCGCTGGCGATCCCGTTCGGCCTTGGCCGCTTCCAGGTCGATGCGTGGCAGCTCCGTGTCCGACTGCTGCAGCCAGGTCACGCCCATGGCGGTGCCGAAGCCGAGCACGAAACCACCAATCAACCAGATCCATCCCGGCGTGGTGTCCACGTCCTTCCTCCTGCGTGCCTGTCCGCTGTGCTTGTAATCTTTTGGCATGATGCCCTACATGCTTTCCGGCGTGGAGACGCCAATCAGGCCCAGGCCATTGGCCAGCACCTGGCGGGTGGCTTCCACCAGGGCCAGGCGCGCATTTCGCAGTTCCTCTTCCATCACCAGGAAGGTGTGGGCGTTGTAATAGGTGTGCAGGTCATTGGCCAGATCGCGCAGGTACTGGGTCAGCAGATGGGGCGCCCGGTTGCGGGCGGCGGCTTCCACCACCTCGGGGTAGCGCGACAGGCTGACCATGAGCTGGTCTTCATGCGGCTCGTCCAGCTGATCCAGGTTGGCCAGGCCGGTATCCCGGCTGTACTCGAAACCCTTCTCCGCCGCCTGGGCGAAGACGCTGCAGATGCGCGCATGGGCGTACTGCACGTAGTACACCGGGTTGTCACTGGACTGGGACTTGGCCAGCTCCAGGTCGAAATCCAGGTGCTGGTCATTGGAGCGCATGACGTAGAAGTAGCGCGCCGCGTCCGCGCCCACTTCCTCGCGCAGCTCCCGCAGGGTCACGAAGGAACCCGAGCGGGTGGACATCTGCAGCTTTTCCTTGCCGCGATAGAGATGAGCGAACTGCACCAGGCGCACTTCCAGAGAATCCCCCGGCTGGCCCATGCCTTCCAGGCCGGCCTTGAGGCGGGCGATGTAGCCGTGGTGGTCGGCACCCAGGATGTCGATCAGGCGGTCGTAACCCCGCTCGCGCTTGTTCAGGTGATAGGCGATGTCGGAGGCGAAGTAGGTGGTCTGGCCGTTATCGCGCACCACCACCCGGTCCTTCTCGTCGCCGTACTTCTCGGCGCGAAACCACAGCGCACCGTCCTTCTCGTAGATGTCACCGCGTTCCCGGCCCACTTCCAGGGCATGCTCCACCAGCTTGTTCTCGGTCAGGGAGCGCTCGGAGAACCACTCATCGAAAGTGGTGCCAAAACCTTCCAGGTCCTCGCGGATGTCGTCGAGGATGTCATCCAGGCCCAGCTTGAAGACGGTGTCGAAATCCGCCGCGCCCAGCAGCTCGCGTGCACGGGCGATCACCGCATCAATGTATTCTTCCTTGTCGCCCCCGGCCGGCTCATCGGCGGGCAGGCCGTCGAAGACCTCGTTGGCCGGCTTCATGAAGCGCTCACCGTGTGCCTCGCGCAGCTTGGCGGCGATATCCACGATGTAATCGCCCTTGTAGCCATTGCTGGGGAAAGCAATGGCTTCGCCGCCGGCTTCCAGGTAGCGCAGCCAGATGCTCGCGGCCAGGATGTCCATCTGGCGGCCGGCGTCGTTGACGTAGTACTCCCGGTGCACCGGATGGCCGATGGCCTCCAGCAGATTGCCCACGGTGCTGCCGTAGGCCGCGCCCCGGCCGTGGCCCACGTGCAGGGGGCCGGTGGGATTGGCGGAAACGAACTCCAGCAGGATCTTCTCGTCCTTGCCGATGTCACTGCGCCCGTAGGCCGCGCCCTTGGCGAAGACCTCATCCACCACCGCGTGCCAGGCCGCCGGGGTCAGGAAGAAATTGATGAAGCCCGGCCCGGCGATCTCCACCTTGGCCACATGCTCGGAAGCCGGCAGGGCTTCGGTCAGGGCGGTGGCGATCTCGCGCGGATTCCGGCGCGCCGGCTTGGCCAACATCATGGCCAGGTTGCAGGCGAAATCCCCATGCTGGCGATCGCGCGTGCGCTCCACCTGAATCGGCAGCTCCCGCGCCTCCGCGGGCAGGACCTCGTCCCGGATCAGCGTCTCCCGGGCCTGTTCAAGCAACTGGCTGAGTTCTTCCTTCACGATGCAACTTCCGGCTGGTTAAAAGCCGCGATTCTAACATTAACTGTGGGGGTGCAGATGGGCCGGGGCGGTGGTTAAAGACGGGACCACGAAATGGACACAATATGAAAGGCAAAAACCCTTTAGCCGCGAGATGGACGCGAAATGGACGCTAGATGTTTGGCCGTGCTTGATTAGCCACTGTGCGGCTTCGGAGGGGCCGTGCCATCCTCTGGCACGGCCCCTCCGAAGCCGCACGGCATCACTCCAGGCATGGCCCACATCTAGCGTGCATCTAGCGTCCATCTCGCGGCTAAATGTTTCAAAGGTTTTCGCCTTTATCTCGTGTGCATTTCGTGTCCATTTCGTGGTCCGACCCCCTCAAAACAGATCAATCGGATCCACATCCAGCGACCAGCGCACCTTGCGCGCCGATTTCAGCCCTTCCAGCCAGGGCGCCCAGTCGCGCAGCAGGGCGTGCAGGGCGGGGCGGGCCTCGGCCTGGATCAGCACCTGGGCGCGGTAACGGCCGGCGCGGCGTTCCATGGGGGCGGGCACCGGGCCCATCAGCAGCAATTCCTGGCTGGCGCGGCGGCTGCCCTCGTCCACCGCTTCCTCGAGAAAGGCGTTGACCGCCTCGCGCTGGTGAGCTTCGGCCCGCAGCAGGGCGAGATGACTGTAGGGCGGGAAGCCCGCCTCGTTGCGTTCGCGCAGGGCGGCATCGGCGAAGGCGCCGTAACCGCCCTGGATCAGGGTTTCCAGCAGGGGATGATCCGGCACCCGGGTCTGGATCAGTACCTCCCCGGGTTTCTCTCCGCGCCCGGCACGGCCGGCCACCTGGGTGATCAGCTGGGCGGTGCGTTCCGGGCCGCGGAAGTCCGCGCTCATCAGGCCCTGGTCGGCGTCCACCAGGCCCACCAGGGTGAGGTCGGGGAAATCATGTCCCTTGGCCAGCATCTGGGTGCCGATCAGCAGGCGCGCGCGCCCTTCACGAGCGGCCTGCAGGCGGGCATCCATCTCGCCTCGTCGCCGGGTGGTGTCACGGTCGATGCGCACTACCCCCACATCCGGAAAGCGCCGGCTCAGCACCTGTTCCAGCTTCTCGGTGCCCTGGCCGGCCACGCCCAGCTTCTCGCTGGCGCATTCCGGGCAGGCCCGGGGCAGTCGACGGCTGTTGCCGCAGTGGTGACAGTCCAGGCTGCCGCGACCCCGGTGGTAGGTCATGCGCGCATCGCAGCGGCTGCAGTCGGCGGTCCAGCCGCATTGATTGCAGATCAGCACCGGCGCATAGCCACGGCGATTGAGAAACAGCAGCGCCTGGTTGCCGGCGCGCAGGTGCCGATCCAGGGCCGTGAGCAGCTGGCCGGAGAGCCCCCCGTCCAGATCCTGCCCGCGAAGATCCACCGTGCGGATAAGCGGCGGTTTTGCCTTGCCGGCCCGCTTTGGCAAGGCCAGCGCCTGGTAACGCCCGTCGCGGGCATTGCGCAGGCTCTCCAGCGACGGTGTGGCCGAACCCAGCACCACCGGCAGCGCCTGCTGGCGCGCCCGCACCAGGGCCAGATCCCGCGCCGAGTAACGGAAACCGTCCTGCTGCTTGAAAGCCGGATCGTGTTCCTCGTCCAGGATCATCAGGCCCGGGTGTTTCAGGGGCAGAAACACCGCCGAGCGGGTGCCAATGAGCACGTCCAGCTCACCATCGCGGGCGGCCAGCCAGGTGTCGCGGCGCTCGCGTTCGTTCATGCCGGAGTGATACAGGCCAATGCGGGCCGGCAGGCTGTCGCGAAAGCGCTGGGTCAGCTGCGGAGTGAGCGCGATCTCGGGCACCAGCACCAGGCATTGACGCCCCTGGGCCAGAATGCGGCGCATCAGGGCCAGATAGACCTCGGTCTTGCCGCTGCCGGTCACCCCTTCCAGGAGATGGCAGGAGAACCCGTCCAGGTGGCTGCTGATGGCCTCCACCGCCGTTTGCTGGCGTTCATTCAGGGCCACGCCCCCGTCCACCGGTTCGCTGGGCAGCGCCACTGTCAGGCCGCGCTCCTCGCCGGCCACCAGGCCTTTCTCCTCCATGCGCCGCATGACGCCCTGCCAGCCCTCGCCCAGATCCTGCAGTTCGGCGGCGGGCAGGGCGCCGCCGGCCTGTTGCAGGCGGGCGAGGATGCGCTGCTGGCGGGGAGCGCGGGCCAGATCCCCAGGCGACAGGTGCCGGCCTTCCTCGCTCAGTTGCCACCAGCGTTCAGCGCTGCGCGTGGCCGCCTCGCCCCGGCGCAGCGCCACCGGCAGCAGGTGTTCGAGCACTTCCCCCGGCGGGTGGTGGTAGTAGCTCACGCTCCAGAGCGCCAGGCGCAGCATGTCGGCCGGCACCACCGGCGCCTCGTCCAGCAGCCGGCTGATCCGTCGCAAGCGGCTGCGGGGCATGGCCGGGTCAGCCTCGCCGGTCTCCACCACCAGGCCCACCAGCTGGCGGGAACCGAAGGGCACCCGCACCCGTCGCCCGGCCACCGGGCCGCTGACCGGGGTGTCGGGTGGCAGGTAATCAAACAGCCGGCGCAGGGGTGAGGGGATGGCAACCCGCCAGACAGTCTCGCTCATGGGCGAGCCGCCCGTTTGGACGAGGCCCTGTGGGTTTTCCACAGAAGCTGTGGATAAGTCTGTGGATGAGCTGTTGTCATTCCTTCCAAACCGCGTTGCCTGTTGCCTGTGTTTCAGAATGGTGAAATTTTAGCCGATTACGTTTCTTGTTTTAAAACAACAATTTACTATCATTACCTGAAACAGGGCTTCAGCTTGGTACGCATTTTTACGGACAAGTCCGTGCATGTGCATAAGTCAAGCGGGAAAACGCCTGAATCAAAATTTTTTTCACATTTGTGTCAACCGCCTCCCCGCAGGCGCGTTAATCCCACTGTAAAGGCCCTGAAAACAACGGGGCCGGCGCGAAACCGGAGGGGGAATGCAGGACAGTCTGGATGAATTCCTGGCTTCGGTCGAGCTTCGCGCCTTCCATCTCGTCCGCCTGCGACTGGGCAGTGCGGATGATGCCCACGACGTGGTGCAGGACGGCATGGAGCGTTTCGTGCGCCACTACCGGGACAAGCCCCGGGAGGAATGGACCCGGCTCTTCTACGGGATCATTCACAACCGGGTGCGGGATTACCAGCGTCACGGCCAGGTTCGAAACCGCGTCCTGCAGACGCCACGGCCGGACGAGGAAGACGGGAGTGATCCCGTTGAGCGCGCCGAAGGCCCGGCCGCGCTGCGGCCCGAGGAGCGGGTCGGCACCGATGACAGTATGCAGGCCCTGGCAGCCGCCATTGGCGAACTGCCGGAGCGACAGCAGGAAGCGGTCACCCTGCGCATCATCCAGGGAATGGACGTGGCGGAAACCGCCGCCGCAATGGGCTGCTCGGAAGGCAGCGTGAAGACGCATCTCTCCAGGGCGCTGGGCGCATTGAGAGAGGTGCTGGGAGAACATCGATGAGCGAGCACGACAAAGACGACGCCCTGATTCGGGCACTGAGCGAGCGATTCGACGCCGGGCTGGACTCGGTGAGCGAATTCGATCGCGCGCGTCTGCGCCGTGCCCGTCAAAAGGCCCTGGCCGCGCAGCCGCCGGCCCGCCGTGGCTGGGTGGTACCCGCCGCGCTGGCCGCCTCGGTGGCCCTGATGGCCCTGCTCACCGTGCCCTTCTGGTCGGGTGAGCCCGTCCCCGCCGAGGAAGAACTGCGGATGGCGGAACAGGAGATTTCCGACCTGGAAATCCTGCTGGCGGAAGACGAATTGAGTCTCTACGCCGACCTGGATTTCTACGTCTGGCTGGAGGCCGAACTGGCCGATGAGGCTGCCAGCGATGCGAGCTAGTCAGGCATGTGGCCTCGCGCTGGCTCTGCTGGCATTGCCCTTGGCGGCCGGCGAAGAGCCCGACATGGAACTGATCGAGTTCCTGGGTGAATTTACGGGGGCGGATGGCGAGTGGGTGGATCCCATGGATCTTTACCTGCTCGAAGCGGAACTGCCGGAGCTGCTCGACGAGGAGCTGGCAGAGGAGGAAGACCATGAAGATCGTTAATCGCACGGCCGGGGGGCTGAAGGTGCAGGGGTTGTGGCCCGCGCTATGGCTTTCCGGGGCATTGATGATCTCCGGTACCGCTTTCGCCAACGCCCCTGACTGGAATGAACTGAGCGACAACCAGCGCCAGGTGCTCCAGCCCCTGGCTGAGCAGTTCGACCGGATGCCGGAAGAACGGCGCGAGAATCTGGCCCGAGGCGCCGAGCGCTGGAGCCAGATGGATGAATCCGAACGGGAACAGGCGCGTGAGCGTCATCGGCAGTGGCAGTCCCTGGACGACAGTGAGCGCCGCGGCATCCGCGAACGCTACGTCGCCTTCCAGAACCTGCCGCCCCAGGCCCAGGATCGTGTACGTGCCGCTTTCGAGCGTTATCACGACATGCGCCCGGAAGAGCGCGAGGAAATCCGCGAGCGCTGGCAGCAGATGAGCCCGGAAGAGCGCCGCGAATTCGCCCGCGAACGTCGCGAAGAAGCCATGGAGCGTCGTGACGAAGCCCGTGAACGGGGCATGGAGCGCCGCGACATGCAGCGCGAAATGCGCCAGGACCGACAGGACATGCGTGAAGACCGGCGCGACATGCGCCGGGAGCAACGCCAGGATCGCCGCGAAGGACGCGGCCCCGGGCGAGGAGGTCCGGACGGAATGTAACCCCCCCCGCGTTCCGTCCGTTCGGGAGCCCCTGGCGTGCCAGGGGCTTCTTTTTTTTGGGGGATCGTTGGTACGGGGGATCTA